>JACRPZ010000050.1 GCA_016222905.1 Nitrospirota bacterium | reverse complement strand
ATTACCAGGCGCCTTCTTTTTTGATGACTATCTTTACTGTCTTTAACAGAATAACAATGTCAAGCCAGAGATTCCAGTTTCTTACATACCATGAATCAAGGGCGACCCTGTAAGCATAGCCGGTGCTGCTCCTGCCGCTCACCTGCCACAAGCCGGTAATTCCTGGGGGGACCCCGAAACATAGTTTTGCGGTCTCCTGATAATAATCGTCTATCTCTTTCCTGGTCACGGGCCTTGGGCCTACAACGCTCATCTCGCCCTTTAAAACATTTAATAACTGGGGCAGTTCGTCAAGCGAGGTCTTTCTTAAAAATGCGCCGACCTTTGTGATCCTTGGGTCATTTTTCAGCTTATAGTTGAGTTCCCATTCACTACTCGCCTCAGGACTATTTTTTAGAAGTTCCTCGAACCTCTCTTCTGCATCATGGTACATGGTTCTGAATTTGTAACACTGAAACGGCTTGTCATTCTTGCCTATTCGTTCCTGTGAAAATATTGGGCTGCCCTTTGAATTTATTCTTGTAAGAATCGCTATTACAATCATCGGGATAAAAAAAACAACGAGCAAAACCAAGCTGGCAATAAGGTCAAATACCCTTTTTGTAAAAATATTGACCGGGGCCGCAAGGTTATTGCTCACCTCAAGCCCGATGACCTGTTCCTGAAAGAAGTGCTGCAACTTTGTCCCTAACACCGCTATCCCGAAGATATCTGGAATAAAGAGAATATTCTGGACATTATGCTGAAGGCTGTTAATAATTTTTGCGAGCCTTTTGCTGTCACAGCCCGGCATGGCGATAATAATGTCCTGTATGCCGTATCTGCCGACATACTTCTGCGCCTTATCCACATTGCCGTGTATCTTGATGCCTCCTACTTTCTGACCTATCTTCAGGGGATCATCATCAAGAAACCCGACAACATCAAAGGCAAGGTTGGCATCCCTCCTCAGAGCGTTCAGTATAAGCTCGCCTGTCTTTCCAGCGCCAAGGATAAGCGCTTTACTCTTGATTAAGCCTTTATTCATCAGGAATTTCTTTGCATTCAGCCTTATGAGAGGGAGAACAGGGAAAGCAATAAAACCCATCAGGACTATAACTGTCCTTGATATCTGTTCTCCAACTTTGCCTAAATAAAGAATGCTGAAGACCGCTAATGTGGAGAAGAAAGTGCTCTTCCACAACACCTTGATCTCGTCCCAGAAAGAAAATCTCTTTGTATAGAGCCCTTCATAAATAAAAAAGAGAAGCCAGACAGGCAGAACCCATACAAAGACCACGTAGCCTTTTACCGGAAAATCCGGGAATTGCAGAAAGTACGGCAAGGTGTTCTTTCTTAAAAAAATCGAGATCTGCAGAATAAGGAAAACAGCGGCTATATCTATGATAAACAGTAGAACTGTTCCTAATCTCTTCTTCAGCATACAGCCTCTCCCCGTAATTTCAGGCAATCAATTACTCAGTCAAGGATTCCAGATCTCTTCCACATTGCAAAATGATGCTGTATAAAAAGATCGGTGCTCACAAGCGCAAATCCACGAAACAAAGGTATTAAAAAATAAAGCTCAGTAATTTGTATATCAATTTTGCGGCAAGGAAGTCGGGCGACTTATTTTCAGAAGGTAAGAATTCTACAACGTCAAAGCCGACGACTCTCTTCTTTTCAGAGACGCTTTTTAATAGAGCAAGAATTTCATACCAGCCCATCCCCCCCGGTTCAGGAGTGCCTGTTGAAGGCATTATGGATGGGTCAAGGACATCAATATCAATTGTTACATATACATTATCAGAAAGCATTCCGACAGCCTTGTTTATCCAGTCCCGTCCTTGATAAATATCCGACGCATAAAAGATTTTGCGCTGGTCAATATTCTTAAGCTCAGACGAGTCCATGCTCCTTATCCCTACCGAAATTATTTCTTTTGTAAATTTTCCGGCCCTTTCCATGACACAGGCATGGCTGTATCTATTCCCCTCATAGGTATCTCTCCTGTCAGAATGCGCGTCAAGATGCAGTATGCTGAAATTGCCGAAAAGCTCGGCATGCGCCATGATAGCGCCCAGAGAGACCGTATGCTCGCCGCCTAAAGTCACTACAAATTTATCATCTTTAATTAATTTTTTAGTCTGTCTGTAAACATCAGCTATCATCTTCTTTGATGTGTCTGCAGTTAAAGCTTTTAGAGTGTGCAACCCTTTTTTGTAGACCTCTGAATTCGTCTCAATATCATATAACTCCATATTTTTGGAAGCGTCGATGATCGCCTGAGGTCCTTTGGCGGAGCCTTTTAGCCATGAACTGGTTTTATCGAAAGGGACAGGCAGTATAACTATTTTTGAGTCTTTGTAGTTTGAGTATTTTGCAGGGAGCCCGCCGAAATTGTTGGGGGTTTTATTTTTCAAATTAGAAAAGCATCACAACAGCGGCAATAACCGTTGTCCATTTTCCGAATTTATCGCCTTCTGCGGACTGGCAGATATTTGTGGATTTGAAGATATATTTACTCGCCTTGTAAACCTGTTTTCTTGAGTCCCAGGCTTCGTCCGGATCAAATGCAATGCCAAGCGTTGTGGCAAGCATGGTTGCAGCGAGGTCTTCGGCATAGTCGCCTGCCTTTCTTGCTGTTTCGCCGCAAGAGTGATGCTCCGAGATATAACCGTAATGTTCCCTGTCCTTCGGAACTGCCAGTCCCACTGCGGAGGAAATAAGCCTGTTAGGCTCATTCGTATCGCTTCTTGCCATTACACAGAATGTGATCTGTCCGGGTTTGATCAACTGGAGACCTTTTGATTTGCTTATTATCTTGCAATTCGGAGGGAATATGCTCGATACATATACAAGGTTACATTTCTCTATGCCTGCCTTGCGCAGCGCCAGCTCAAAAGACGCAAGCCGGTCCTTGTGTATTCCAACTCCCTTAGTGAAAAATATCTGTTTCGGTATCAAATCCATAATCTCTTTTGAAAAACTGCTTTGTATAGATTGAAATATAACCTAAATTGATTGATTTTTACAAGCACAAATTTTATTTACTATTTACGCAGCTCGGCTAAATAATCTATTATAAAAACATGATAGCTATTATTGATTACGGGATGGGGAATCTAAGGAGTGTTGAAAAAGGCTTTCTTAAGGTCGGAGTTGACGTTACGGTTACAAACAAGCCCGATGTCGTCAAGAAAGCGGACGCGGTCGTTCTGCCCGGCGTTGGCGCGTTTAAGGACTGCATGCGGGAACTTACGGATCTTCATTTGATAGATGCTGTTGTTAAAGCAGTAAAGGATGGAAAACCTTATCTCGGAATTTGTCTTGGATTTCAGGTGCTCTTCAGCGAATCAGAGGAATTCGGCAAGTGCGGGGGTCTTGATGTTTTAAGGGGGAAGGTTGTGAGATTTAATTTCGGAGATCAAAAACTCTCAACTCTCAATTCTCAACTCTCAACTTTAAAGGTCCCTCACATGGGATGGAACGAGATAAAGATACAGAAAGACAATCCCCTCTTTAAGGGAATCCCTGATAAGAGCTATTTTTATTTCGTGCACTCATTTTATGTTGTCCCTGAAGATAATGCGATTATCGCTGCCACAACAGATTATGGCATTGAGTTTACTTCTTCAGTGTGGAAAGACAATATCTTCGCGGTTCAATTCCACCCTGAAAAGAGTCAGGCTGTTGGATTACGAGTGCTTAAGAATTTCGGGGAAATTGTGAGAAAAGGTCTTTGATGCTTCTTTTCAAAACAGGATGAATCTTCTCAGGTGCTATCTCTGAAAGAGGCTGAAGCACAAATTCCCTCTCTGCGATATGCGAGTGCGGTATCTCCAGTTTCGGCCTTTTTATAATAAGTCCGTCATAAAGCAAGATATCGAGGTCTATTTTTCTTGGTCCCCAGCGTTCTGTAGGGCGTCTTCCAATCTCACATTCTATCCTTTTAAGAAGAGACAATAATTCTTCAGGCTCTAAACCCGTCTCAATTTCAACCGCCATATTGATGAACTTGGGCTGGTTTTCCACTCCCCACGGTTCGGACTCAATCATGGATGAGCGTTTATTAACCGTTATACCATTCTTAATTAGCAGCTTAATTGCCCTCTCGCAGTTTTTCTCCCTGTTGCCGAGATTGGAGCCGATGCCGATGTATGCAGTGGGCATTAAAAATATACTACCTTCCCTATCCTCTCGACAGCTTCTTTGATCCTCTTTACCGAAGCTGTGAGGGCAAAGCGGATGTAGCCTTCGCCCGGAGCACCGAAGCCATTCCCGGGGGTGCCGAGTACGCCTGCATTGTTGAGCAGGTGAGCGACAAATTCAGAAGACGTAAAACCTTTCGGCACTCTTGCCCAAAGGTAAAAAGTTGCCTGCGGTTTTTGAACTTCCATTCCTATTTTCTTCAGACCATTGTACAGAACATCCCTTCTCTGCTGAAATGTGTCTCGGATCTTTTCCAGAACAGAATCTTCTGTATTTAACGCCTCTATCCCGGCTTCCTGAACCGCCTGAAATATGCCTGAGTCAAGGTTTGACTTTATCTTTCCAAGTCCAGCTATTGCGGCGGCATTACCAACTGCAAAACCGATTCTCCATCCTGTCATGTTGTATGTCTTTGAGAGTGAATGAAATTCTATCCCGACATCCTTTGCCCCAGGTATCTGGAGAAAGCTTAAGGGCTTTTTGCCGTCATAATAAATCTCAGAATACGCCGCATCATGGCACACGATGATATTGTGCTTTGCGGCAAAGTCAATTACATCTTTATAAAAACTTCTTCCAGCGCAAGCAGAGGTCGGATTATTCGGATAATTGATGAATATAAGCTTCGCCTTCTTCAAAACACTCTGCGGAATCGCCTTCAGCTCGGGAAGATAGTTGTTCTTCTCAATAAGCGGCATAATGTGGCTCTTCCCTCCGGCAAAGAGCGTGGAAACAGGATAAACCGGATATCCCGGTGAAGGCACAAGCACGACATCGCCGGGATTGATGAAGGCAAGCGGCATATGCCCGATGCCCTCTTTTGAGCCGATGAGCGAGAGGACTTCTGTATTGGGATCAATATCCACATTGAATCTTGTTTTGTACCAGTCCGCAACCGCCTGTCTGAAAGAGAGCATTCCGACATATGACGGATAGCGGTGGTGTTCAGGATTCTCAACAGCCTTCTTCATTCTCTGAACAATATGCTTCGGCGTAGGAATGTCAGGGTCGCCTATGCTCAAATCTATCAGGTCAATGCCTTTTTTGAGCGCATCCTGCTTCATCTTGTCAATAGTTGCAAAAAGGTAAGGCGGCAGATCTTTTACTCTGTCAGCAGGTTCAATAGATACTTTTCTACGCAATTTCTTCTCCTCTGTAACTTATTAAAAATCAGATGACTAATACCTCAGTGTTGCCTTGCATCTCTTCGGGTAAAGTATAAGATCTAATCCTGCCTTTACATTTGGAACATGTATGTCTGCTGCCATCAGTATATCAACGGCGCATCCCTCACCCTCTGTTACCGCAATGCCTACACGCGCAGCCCTGAGCATCTTCCTGTCGTTATTCCCGTTGCCAAAGGCAACAACCGATGTTGCTCCGAGATTTCCCACATATTCTTCCTTCTGGACATCATGGTACTCCCCCTCCAATATATGCACTTTACAAGGAAGTCCCATGAGTTCGGCCTTGGCTGTTCCGTAAGTGTCTGAGGTCAGGACATGGATCGTCAGTATTTTTGATATTTTTTCCAGCCGCTCTTTTACCCCAGGCAGAAGCTTTCCGTTGACCGAAAGCGTCCCTGTATAATCAGAGACAAGATGTTTTAATTTAACATTCCCAAAGCCCGGTATATCTATCTCAAGCATTAGATACCTCCAATAAAAAATAATCGGCGCTCTTAATTATACTTCATCTTCAGTGCTATATTTAAATGTCCTCTTATTTTTCTTCTGTGATTGCAGGCGCTTATCAGCAAGCATCTTATCTTTTGCCCTTTTTGAACGTTTTCTCTTCTGCCGTTTTACTTTTGCAATGCGCTTCTCTTCTTCGCTCTCCTCTTTCTTTATTGATTGTTCTAACTTTGTATATAACAGCGTCCTTGCATAATATCTGTTCAATACCTGCGTACGCGTCTTCTGACATTTAACCTCAATACCTGTGGGGATATGCCTGAGGTAAACGCATGTGGATGTCTTGTTGACATTCTGGCCGCCCTTGCCCTGAGAGCGGATAAATTTCTCTTCCAGGTCTTTTTCAGCAATGCCCAGACTCTTCAGCTTTTCTCTGAGCGCTCTCTCTTTTTCAGGACTTACATAAAACATACTAAATCAGGGCTGATCGTGAAAGAGGTTGGGTTATAAGCATATCTATTTCCATCGTATTACATTATACAATTTTTCATGCCTGCTTCTGAATATGTTCACGTTGCGTATTTGCTTTATAATATTTATAAACTAAAATTATATTCCAATAATTTTTTTTGTTTTGACATGCATTATTAATTTGAGTTAATTTAACAACTAATTTTTCTCCGATTCATTTAATCCAAAATGAAAAGTCACGTTTGGCGTCCACTATGGGTTCTTTTAGGCGTTATTGCGCTTGCTCTGGTTGCAAGGCACTTTGTGGTGCCTTCAGACTTTGGAGTCGGTGAAAGAGGCTTTATGTACGGCTTTCACAGAAAGAGCAATGAAGATGATTGGAAAGCCTTCAAGGTAAAATATCTTACAAAGGAGTACTGCAAGGAATGCCATGAAGATAAGTATGAGAGCAATATGGCGTCAAAACACAATCTTATAGAATGTGAAAACTGCCACGGTCCTGCAATTGATCACCCTGACAATCCTGCAAAACTCGTTATTGACAAGAGCAGAGCCCTATGTATAAGATGCCATGCGAAACTCCCTTACCCAACAAGCCATAGGGGAGAGATTAAAGGCATCAATCCTGATGAACATAATCCGGGTGAGGAGTGCAGCATGTGTCATGACCCTCATAAGCCGGATATGGAATGACAAACATGAAACTGACAAGAAGAGATTTTATAATGACTGCTGTAAAGGGCGCTGCTGTTGCAGCGCTGCCTTTGAGCGCTTTTAAGATATTGAGCCCTTCAGAGGCAAAGGCTGCGATTAAAGAAGCCAATGTCAGATGGGGATTTCTTGTTGATACTCACAAATGCGTAGGCTGCGGATTCTGCGTTAAGGCATGCAAAAATGAGAATGAGGTTCCTTATGACGTCCCTGTAACGAGGACATGGGTTGAACGGTATGTTGTGTTGAAGGATGGTAAGACGCTTATAGATACCCCTCACGGCGGAAGAGAAGGTTTTACCGAACAGAAGGTGCAGGAGAAGGATGTAGATCCAAAAAATATAGCAAAGGCCTTTTTTGTCCCCAAACTATGCAACCAGTGTGAAAACCCGCCCTGTGTTCAGGTCTGTCCTGTCGGAGCCACTTATCAGACAGGAAACGGGGTAGTCCTTGTTGACAGAACATGGTGCATAGGATGCGGCTACTGCATTATGGCATGCCCTTACGGCGCAAGGTTCTTTCACCCCATACATAAAGTGGCTGAAAAATGCACCTTCTGCTATCACCGCATCACAAAAGGGATGAAGACGGCATGTGTTGATGCCTGTCCCTTTGGCGCACGGAAGATAGGCAATCTGAAAGACCCCAATGACCCTGTTACCAAAATAGTAATGACTGAAAGAATCGGAATTTTAAAGGATGCATTCGGCACAAAACCACAGGTCTTTTATCTTGGCCTGGATGATAATGTGAGGTAACCAAATTATGATACCTGAAGCAGCACATGGCGCGGAACTGGCAATTCACGGCGCAGAATGGACAATTAAAGAATTATTTACTTATCCGAATGAATACATATACTGGACTATCCAGATAGTGATGTATCCATATCTGACGGGGCTGGTTGCCGGAGCTTTTGTGCTCTCGTCTCTTTATCACGTATTCGGGCAGCATGAACTGAAGAATATAGCAAAATTTGCCCTGGTCTTCTCTTTTGCCCTTCTTATTGTAGCGCCGATGCCGCTGTTGTTCCATCTCCAGCAGCCCCAGAGAAATTTTGAGGTCATGCTTACGCCCCACTTCACATCAGCAATAGCCGCATTTGGAATGGTCTACTCTTTTTACATGGCAATAGTGGCTTCAGAAATATGGTTCGTATACAGGAAATTCTTTGTTGAGCAGACTATCGCCCTAAAAACGAAGGAAGGCATCGGGAATACCCTGCTGAGATACCTTTACAATATCCTCACTCTTGGCGCATATGATGTAAGCGAAGAGGCGCTTCACAAAGACGAGAGGGCTGTAAAATTACTTGCCGGACTTGGTATCCCTGTTGCGTGTTTTCTGCACGGCTATGCAGGATTTATATTTGGCTCGGTCAAGGCAAACGCTCTCTGGATGACACCGCTTATGCCTGTAATTTTTATCATGTCAGCAATCGTTTCCGGCATTGCGCTTTGCATGCTTACCGATATAGTTATAATGGAATGGAAAAAATTCAGGGTCAAGACCTCAAAGAAACCATGGGAGATGACCGCTGAAGAGATTGGTGGCGCTGAGATTCACATTATTAAAAAGACATCAACATATCTTTTAGGATTTTTGATTGCCGCCATAACGCTTGAACTTATTGATCTTATATTCAGGGGATATACGGCAATGAAATCATGGGATATACTTCGTACTGTAATATATGAAAAGGACTTTAACAAGATATTTATCATGCAGTACGGCATGGGCAATGTTGTTCCATTCATATTGCTCCTCCTGCCGGGATTAACGGTCAGAAGGGCTGCTGTTGCTGCCGTGCTGGTCCTCTTCGGGGTCTTTATGATGAGATGGAATGTGGTTATTGGGGGGCAGGCTTTTTCTCTTACCTTTGCAGGCTTTATGCATTATCACCTCCCGATTATCCCTCATAATGCGGAAACATTTAAGGAGGGGTTATTCGGTGCCCTCTTCATGGGTGTTCTGCCTTTTGTGCTGTTCTGGATATTCAACAAAATCGTCCCGTGTTTGAAATTCAAGCAGGGAGAAGAATAGGAGACAATTAATGGAAGAGATGGAAGAAAAAGAACCTGCGGAAAAACCACCTTTTAGAAAAGGGTTAAAAGGGCTGCTGGACAGATGGAGAGCCTTCAGGGACAAGGTGCCTGTTGCGGCAAAAACCATAATCGCATTGCTGATTCTTTTAAGTATAGGCGGGGCAGGCTTTACCGCATTTACAACTTATAACTTTACGCAGAACAACCCTAAATTCTGTAATTCATGCCACATAATGAATGAATCATTTGCCGCGTGGGAAAAGAGCGAACATGCCCAGATCAACTGTCATGAATGCCACCATCTTTCAGTTGCAGAGCTTAACGCACTCATGGTAAGCGCCTTTATAAAGAGGACCGAAAAGGTTCCTGTAAGATACGGCAAGATCATTGTCCCATGGAAATACTGCATGGGCTGCCACTGGGAAGAGAACGAACATTATCCTGAAGCTAAGAAGATAAATGATTCAAGACTGCATGCCAAGCATTATTTTATAGAGAAGATTGAGTGCGCTAAATGTCATGGATATAAAGTGCACCAATTTCAGCCTGAACAGAGATACTGCCTTGAGTGTCATAAAGGCAAGGAAGTGCATGGCGAGGGGATGGAAGGTCTTGCGTGTCTGAATTGTCATACCGACAGAACTCCTGATCTTAAGCCTGGAACCAGCAAATGCCTCTTCTGCCATGGCGATGGTGCTGTAAGGGAGCAGCTCCTCATTGACAACACTATTGATGTGAAATACTTCAAGCCTTCTGCGGAGCTTATCAATAAAGCCACAAAGATTGACAGGCCCAAAGATGCCCCTATGCAGTTCTTCTGCTCCACATGTCATAAGCCGCATGGCCAGGTAAGGCCTGACGACATTGGAACATGCTTAAGCTGTCATCCGAATGAAGATAAAGTAGGTAAACATAAGGTACATATTGAAGATGCCGAGATTAAATGTACACATTGTCATAAGCCACATTCATGGAAAGTTACAAAGAAGCTTTCAAAGACGCTTTGCATAGAGTGTCATGAATACAGAGATCCCGGTAATTTTTTAAAATGATAAAAAAACCGCTGTCTTATTTACGGGCTTGATAATTTTCAATAAAGCTCTGCCTGCGGGCGGAGCTTTATTGACATCTCAATATTGATTTTTTAAACGGTTTAGCTTTAATTTTAAAAGCTTTTTTTTATTTTTGATTGACACTAAGAACTTCTTTCTGTTAAATTTTATTAACTCACATATTTAGCACATTTCTTTAATAGTGGAGGAAAATTTGGAGAGGCGGCGTTTCTTAAGCATCTTATTAACTGCTTTAGGTTCAACTGCAATAGCTTCCTTTGCTTATCCCCTTCTTCGATTCGTTGCTCCGCCAAAGATGAAGACCAACATCCAAAAACTGACTATCAGGAAAGATGATATAGCCTCAGGTGAAGCAAAAGAGATAGTTCTTGGCAGTACGCCGGCAATTATTATAAATGTGGCCGGTAAAGGGTATATAGCCCTCACAAGGGTCTGCACTCACCTCGGCTGTCTTGTTCAGTATGATAAGGGAGAACAGAAGCTGGTCTGCCCATGTCATGCAGGCTTTTTTGATCTCGAAGGACATGTCTTATCCGGGCCGCCGCCAAAACCTTTACAGACACTACCTCTTAGCGTTGAGGGCGGAAATATTATAATAGGTTAACTCTATGTGCAAAAAAATAATAAACGGCATTAATGCAAGGATAGGGCTTGATGACCTTATCGAAAACAGACTAAAGAGGTACAGGATAACCAAAGGGACCAATATCTTTTACACGCTGGGCATTGTTGCGTTCTTTGCATATATGCTGCAGGCTGTTTCAGGCTATTTTCTGGTGATGTATTACGTACCCCATACCGAGTACGCCTTCAGCAGCACACAGGTAATTATAAACACGGTGCCGTTTGGCTGGCTTGTCAGAATGGTACATATTGTGGCAAGCAACCTGATGCTTATAGTCCTCTTTATGCATCTTGTATCAATATTTATTATGGGGAGCTATAAAAAGCCAAGGGAAATAACCTGGATTGCTGGAGGCTTGCTGATTCTTGTTACACTTGCATTTTGTCTCAGCGGCTATCTGCTCCCATGGAGCCAGAGAAGCTACTGGGCTACCACTATTGCGACCAATATACCCACAGCATTTCCTGTTGTCGGTGATCTTATTGCAAATATTCTAAGAGGCGGTGATAATGTAACAGCAATAACGCTGAACAGATTTTTTGCCCTTCACGTGGCGTTCCTGCCGCCCCTCTTCCTCTTTATTGTGGGGCTTCATATGTTTATGGTATGGCGTATCGGATTATCAACCACCCCTTTTGGCGAGCATGCTGGAGAAAAAGAAGCATGGCCCGAATCCAAGCGTGCTGATTATAAAAGCAGCGATCCCTTCATTAAAAGCAGCTATCCCTTCTTTCCTAATTTTGTGCTGAAAGAGGCTTTTATGATTTCGGTATTTCTGGCCATAACTTTCTTCATAATATCTTTCTTCCCGACGATCTTTCTCCCGGAGGCTGCAAATACTCCGGCAGACCCTTTAAGGACACCGGCTCATATAAAACCTGAATGGTATTTTCTTGCGCCTTATCAGATGTTAAAACTTATCCCCAATAAGTTCTTTGGCATAAGCATACAAATAATCCTTGTTGGAATTTTCCTCTTCTGGCCTTTTATTGATTTAAAAAAGGAACGAAACATATTGAAGAGACCTGTTCTCCTTAGTTTCATTATACTTCTGCTTGTTGTATGGGCAGTATTAACAATCTGGGGGGGGTACTCTTGAGATATCTTTTTTCAGCGCTGATAATAGTTGCGCTTGTATTGCCGGCGTCAGCAGATTATAAAGAAATTTTTGAAAAAGAATTCCTGAATCAACCATGGGGCGGAGAAATGCTTGCAGAAAGCGCCTGTATTGAATGCCATTCTTCCGAAACTATGGACGCCGACCTCCAGAAGATCCCTCAGGAGTGGAAGACAAGCTGGCATTTTCAGAACAATGTCTCCTGCCATGACTGCCACGGCGGAGATCCCTCTGATGCGGGCATGTCAATGTCGCATCAAAGGGGATTTACGGGATCTCCAAAATACGCTGAAGTCCCGGACTTCTGCGGAAAATGCCATATAGGCATTTTGAGTAATTATCTTCAAAGCGGCCACGGGAAAGCCCTCCTATTTTCGGGCACAGGCCCCAATTGCGTAACTTGCCACGGCTCTCACAACATACAGAAAGCAAATATAGATATTATCTATGGACGGCGCTGCACTCAATGCCATTCTTACGAAAGAGCAAAGGTCATAAAACAGGCGCTCTTTCTTACTGAAACCAAAATGCAGGCTATCGAAGATAACCTCAGGAAGTTGAAGGCAGATGGTGTAATTCTTAGTGAGGAAGAAAAGACCCTCTTCCGTACACAGGCGGAATTCAGGACGCTCTTTCATACTGTAGATGTATCCCTTGTTAATGAAAGCACTGATAAGTTCGCCAAGATATTGACCCAGCTTGAAGAAGAGATAAAAGCCACCTTTGATGAACTGCGGTTCAGGAGAAATTTCTCCGCTTTCCTCTCACTGCTCTTTATCGTGATCGGGGTGGTTCTTTCAATATTGTCAAAGACATATAAAGATTAAGTCTTGTCGGTTTAACGTCTTGTTAATGTCTTAACTTCTTTCTTTTGTAAGTTAGCCTCACCCGACAATAAGGACATGAACTTAAAGAGTATATCCAAAATATTTCTTATTGTTTCAATCCCTGTCGTCTTTCTATCACTGCTGTCATCACATGCAATATCCGCTGATGAGACCACTGATTACCCAGTGCCGCCGCCGCCTTTTTCCGAGGGTATCTTCCCCTGTTCGGGCTGCCATGCCGGCATGGAAGTTAATACTAACATCAGGGAACTTTCATTTCACGAAGATATTAAACTGAAGCACTTTGACGGATGGTGCTTCAATTGTCATAATCCCGACAACAGAGATGTGCTAAGGCTGGCAAGCGGCAAGATAATCACTTTCAAAGAGTCGGAGTATCTCTGCGGCCAGTGCCACGGTGAGAAGTTCCGTAACTGGAAGGTCGGTGTGCACGGCAAGAGAACAGGATTGTGGAATGGCAGAAAAGAATATCGTCTTTGTGTGCATTGCCACAGTCCTCATCAGCCGAGGTTTAAGCCTTTAAAGCCCTTGCCGCCTCCGGTAAGGCCGGAAGATTCTAAATACAAAACAATAGAGCAGATACCATTAAATCCGTTAAACAGCATTAAGGAGTGAACAGGCATATATGTTAAAAAAAACCGGCAAGCATCCTTTATATAAGTCAGTTGACAGGCGCTCATTTCTTAAGGGGACCGCGTTTGGACTCGCCTCACTTGCAATACCTTTTGGCACGTCTGATGCCTCTGTATGGGATGCCTTCTTTCAGAAGCATTTCCGCGAGATGGATGATGATGAGATAAAGTCGGTCATAAAACGCATGGAGAAAGAGTATGCGGATGAGTACAAGACAGATTTTAAGATAAAGACCACAGGACCTCTGCCCGGAGTAAAATTTGGCTACGGTCTTGACCTCTCATTATGCATAGGATGCCGGAGATGCGTTTATGCTTGCGTAAAAGAGAACAATCAGTCCAGGGATCCGCAAATCCATTGGATAACGGTTTTACAGTTTAAAAATGGTGAGAGATGGGTCAACGTCTTTGAAGAGGCAGACAGATACTATAATCCTCAGGAAGTCCCCGAAGAAGGGCATTTTTATATGCCTGTTCAGTGCCAGCAATGTGAAAATCCGCCGTGTGTAAAGGTCTGTCCCACTCAGGCGACATGGAAGGAGCGAGACGGGATCGTAGTAATTGATTATAACTGGTGCATAGGCTGCAGATACTGCATGGCTGCCTGCCCGTATGGGGCAAGGCATTTTAACTGGGGGAAACCGCATATAGACAAAAGCGAGATAAATCCGGATGTTCATTATTTCGGCAACCGTCCAAGATACAAGGGAGTTGTTGAAAAATGCACATTCTGTATTCAGAGGACGAGGGAAAACCCCGGCAGATACCCGGCCTGCGTAGAGATCTGCCCGGTTGGCGCTAGAAAGTTCGGGAACCTGCTGGATCCGGAAAGCGAGATACGTTATTGCATTGAAAACAAGAGAGTATTCCGACTTAAAGAAGACCTGAATACATCGCCGAAATTTTATTATTTCTTTTCGATTTAGTTCGATAAAGGAGAAATCATATGTCCGATCTGTTTCAGCCGGCAAAAAATCTGTTCACAGCAATGAAGTTCGTAGCAAAAGGCGGCAAATGGTACTACGGGTGGCTTGCCCTCCTGTCATTATTTATTTTCATCGGGGCTATTTCGTACATAAAACAGCTTGATAAGGGCATGATACTGACCGCGATGAGAGACCAGGTATCATGGGGATTTTATATATCCAATTTCACATTTCTTGTCGGGGTGGCTGCGGCAGCCGTGCTGCTGGTTGTGCCTGCCTATTTGTATAACTTCAAGCCCATTAAGGAGATTGTCCTTTTGGGCGAGATACTTGCCATTACAGCTATCATCATGTGTCTGATGTTTGTTATTTCCGATCTTGGAAGGCCGGAGAGGGGATGGCATATCCTTCCACTTATAGGCGCAATGCATTTCCCGGCTTCGCTTCTTGCATGGGATGTGCTTGTTCTTAACGGATACCTCGCCATCAATTGCATAGCGGTCTTTTATGTCCTTTACAGGCTCTCATTAGGCAAGGAATATAAAATGTCCGTTCTATGGCCGATTATTATTTTGTCAATTCCATGGGCTATAAGTATCCATACGGTAACAGCCTTTCTTTATAACGGCCTATCCGCCAGGCCGTTCTGGAATGCATCTATATTGGCGCCAAGATTTATAGCTTCCGCACTTTGCTCGGGGCCTGCTCTGATGCTTTTAATCTTTCAGATCGTCAGAAGAGTCTCCAAAATGGAAATATCCAATACCGCCATATTCAAGATAGCGGAGCTGATAGCTTATACTATGGGATTAAATCTCTTCTTATTTGCCGCTGAATTCTTCAAGGAATTCTATTCAGGAAGCGTGCACCTTGCTCCAATGCAGTATCTTTATTTCGGACTTCACGGCCACTCAAACCTGGTTATCTGGATGTGGCTTGCCTTTATATTTAATCTGACAGCCTTCTTCATCTTTTTAAGACCCAAGACAAGGGAGAATTTCTTCACCCTGAATCTGGCTTGCGTTTTAATAATTACTGGGGTTTATATCGAAAAAGGCATGGGTTTGATTGTTCCCGGCTTTATTCCTGATGTATTGGGTGAGATATATGAGTACGGCCCTTCCTTAATTGAAAAGGGCGTGGCACTGGGAATTTGGGCTGCCGGCGCGCTGTTCTTTACTCTCTTCCTGAAATTCGCTCTCCCTGTTTATACCGGAGAGCTGAGATTTAAGTCATCTGGTTTTGAGAGAAAAGAATAATTTTGAGGGACATTCCTAAAAATGCAGACGTTGTGATCCCGATGCTTCGGGACGATACCTTAACCGCAATATTAGCCAACCTGAGCGTGCAGTATTTTATTTAAAGTCTTCTGCCTCTTGAACAATATCTGCATTTTTGGGGTTAACAAAAAAAGCGACCTCCGTAGAGGTCGCCTTTTTTGTTGAAATTACTTATTTTTTGTGGCACTTCCCGCAGAGAGTGGCGTCGCTTGATTTAAAAGCTTTCTCACCGTTATGGCATGTGCCGCAAAACTTGCCAGCGTTAATGTCAGCCATAGTTATTGTAGCCGCACCCTCTTTTCCAGGACCTTTCATAGGGAAAATGGCCGGGTGGCAGTCTTTACACTTATTCCCCGCATCGGCATGTGTCTTGCCGTCAAAAACAACTTTTCCTGAGTCTCCACCCGGAAATTCAAGTGTCTTACCCGGAGCAACTGCCATTGCACTGCCAATAAAAGCAACTGAAACCGCAATCGCCAATATTATTGTGATTATCCTCATTTTTTCACCTCCTTTCTCTAATGAGTTAACAGAACAGCTTACTATTTTACCATATTGCTTGTCCGAAGTTTGAGCAACTAAAAAAAATAAATAAATTTATAAAAATAACTTAGAAAACCCTTATGGGCATACAAACAGATCTAATACACTGCAATACCCCAAGGCGATCCAACATAAGAGCTGTCAAGATCTGTAAAGCTGAGCTTAACTTCACCTATCGCCTTATTGGTTGTCGTATCAATTACTGAGACTGAAAGATCCTTGTGGTTGGCTACATAAGCCCTGTGATTGTCAGCATCAACGGCAATGCCGAGAGGCTGAGCGCCGACTTTTATTGTCTCAATTACACGATTGTCCGCAGTGTTAATAACAGATACAGTATTATCGCCTCTGTTGGTGACGTATATCCTGTTCTTTGCAGAGTCAAGCCCAATGTACCAAGGACTCTTGCCGACTTTAATGATGCTTACTACGCTGTCATTTGAGGTATCAATCACCGAGACAGTGCCGTCGTCGTGATTGGCTACATAAGCCCTCTTATTAGCCTTGTTAAAGGCTATGCCGAGAGGGATAGAGCCGACTTCTATCGTCTTTATTACGCTGTTCTTCTTAATGTCAATAACCGACACATTATTATCGCCTGAATTAACAACAAACGCTTTATTGCCTGCCACGTCAATAGCAGTCTCAAAAGGCTCTTTGCCCACCTTTATGTTTTGTGTCACGGTATTGTTTTTAAGATTAATTACAGAGACAGTCTGGCTTTTATCGTCAGTATTTGTCACGTAGGCAAGATTGTCAGATGGATTGAGCGCTATATGCATAGGGCCTTTGCCGACCTTTATTTTATCTAATGTGGAATTGCTCACAAGGTCTATAACAGAAACTGTGCCGTCTCCGCCATTGATAATATATCCTCTTTTTGTTTCAGGATTTATCGCCAGACCCGCAGGCCATACGCCGACCCTCAGCGTCATCACTACCTTATTATTTGTTGTATCAATTATCGTAAGAGTGTTGTTACTGGCGCTGGTTACATATACGCATTTATCGGCGCTTGTAGCGTGTGAACTATTAACTGACAGTAGAAAAGTAAGACAGAATAAAACAACCTTCAAAAAACCGCGACCGTTTGACCTCATTTTTTCTCCCTTACGGTTATTATCTTACTTAAAGATGAATTTTTTATGAATGAAGCATGAACCATCCGCAATATATTCTCAGGTTTTAGCACCAAAAATGTCAAGGATTCGGGCGCTGTTTTTTACTTGCTCGATTTAATAATAATCACTATAATGGTTAACAATGGAACTTTATCCTGATGATCTAAGAAGGTACAGCTTTTTTTCGAGTCTCTCAGAGAGTTCGCTGGAGGCACTTGCCGGCAGCGTTTCGGAGGCTGTTTTCCCTGCAGGCAGCTATATAGTCAGGGAAGGCGAAACAGGGGATGCCTTCTATTTCGTCAAGCATGGAAGGCTTGAGGTCACGAAAAAGACAAAATTCGGGCCTGAAGCAAAACTCTCCGTAATTGTTGAGGGGCAGGGGTTCGGAGAGATGGCTTTACTGACATGCTCCATACGCTCAAGCTCTGTACGCGCGGTGACGGATGCGACTCTTTATAAAATAGAGAAGGCGGTATTTGAGGATGTTGTCATAAACGAGGCGTCTTTTAAATATGCCCTATACAGAAAGAGCAAAGACCACAGTCAATTTGACAGGATCAAGACCCTTCAGCCTTTTGCCCTGCTTGAGCCTGAGAAGATGCATATTGTCATGGAGAAGCTGACCGAAAAGAGATATGCTCAGGGAGAGGATATAATCGTTCAGGGGGAAAAGGGCGATAATTATTACATTATCAAATCCGGCCTCGTTGCCGTCCTGAAGAAGAAAAAAGACGAGAATGAATACAAGCAGATCGCTGTATTATCTGACGGGGAGGCATTCGGCGAAGAAGCGCTCATAAGGGACGACCCGCGCAACGCAACATGCCGGGCCATGGAGGATACGACCGTCCTTGTCTTGAATAAGAAGGACTTCTCTCAGATACTTAAAGGCGCGTTCATCGAAAACATTTTCCCTGAAGATATTGCAATTGACACCTGCCTTCAGGATTACGTGATCATAGATGCGAGAATTCCGCCTGAGTATGAAGAAGAGCATATATACGGCGCGGTCAATATCCCGGTTGAGGACTTGCGTCAGAAGTGCGCTCATTTTGACAAGACAAAGAAATATATCGCCTACTGCCTGAATGATTCGCGTGGCATGGTCGCGGCTTTTCTCCTTAAAAACAGAGGGTTCGACGCCAAATGCCTACGGGGAGGGATGAGCGGCTGGCTTGGGCAGGTAGTGACTGGCTCGGACGGCATACACATGCCGGAAAAACCTTAAAACGCGCCAATTTTCATGATGCCTTCAAACAGACCGCCTCAAAATTTGAAGAGATCTATGAAAGGATGAAGGGGTAAGGATAAGGAAAAATTTGGCGGAGGAGGTAGGATTTGAACCCACGGAGCTTTCGCTCAACGGTTTTCAAGACCGCCGCCATCGGCCACTCGGCCACTCCTCCACTAAAATTAGAAATGAAAATCTTTCACTTCTTGCTTATCTTTTCTATTCCCATATAAGGCCTGAGAACCTCAGGTATTATAACAGAACCGTCCTCCTGTTGGAAGTTTTCAAGTATCGCGGCAAACGTCCTGCCAACGGCAAGCCCTGAACCATTTAATGTATGGACGAACTCTGTTCCCTTTCTGCCTTCTGTCTTGAACCTTATATCAGCCCTTCTCGCCTGAAAGGACTCGAAATTCGAGCATGACGATATCTCCCTGTACTTCTTCTGCGCTGGAAACCAGACCTCAATGTCATAGGTCTTTGCCGCTGAAAAGCCCATGTCTCCGGTGCATAAGCTGATAACTCTGAAAGGCAGCCCTATCCTCTTCAGAACCTCTTCCGCATTATTTGTAAGGGTTTCAAGTTCATCATAAGACCCTTCGGGTTTTACAAACTTCACAAGTTCGATCTTGTTGAACTGGTGCTGCCTTATGAGCCCTCTTGTATCCTTGCCGTATGAACCAGCCTCGCGCCTGAAGCATGGTGTATACGCAGTGTAGTAAATCGGGAGTTCGTCTCCGCTGAGTATCTCTTCTCTGTGAATATTGGTAACAGGAACTTCTGCTGTCGGAATGAGAAGAAAACCTTTGGCATCTCCTTCTTCAAGCTTAAACAGGTCGCTTTCAAACTTTGGTAGCTGTCCCGTGCCTGTCATGGCTTCACGATTTACAAGGAGAGGGGTGATCACTTCAGTGTAGCCGTGCTCCTTTGTATGGAGGTCTAACATGAAGTTTATGAGCGCTCTCTCAAGGCTTGCTCCGCCGCCTTTGTAAATAACAAAGCGGGCGCCCGCGATCTTGCTTGCCCTATCAAAGTCTAGTATGTCGAGGGATTCGCCTATATCCCAATGGTTCTTCGGCTCAAAGGAGAACTCAGGGATATTTCCCCATCTTCTGACTTCAACATTGTCATTCTCATCTCTGCCAACAGGCACTGATTCATGAGGTATATTCGGTATTAATAAGAGCTCATTTTTGGCAAGGATCTCAAGATCTCGCAACTCCGCTTCTTTAGACACCGAATCTTCAGAGACCTTCTTCGCCTCTTCAAGGAGAGCCGAGGCATCGCCGCCCTCCTTCTTGAGTTTTCCTATCTCCTGTGACAGGCTGTTCCTCTGCTGCCTGTCATCCTCAACAGCCTTAAGAAGGTCCCTTCTCCGGCCCTCAATGCTGAGAAGTTTATCAAGGACAGAGGTATCCTCAGAGCGCTTTTTCAGGGCGTCAATAACTTTCTCTGTATTCTCTCTTACCAGTCTTATGTCAAGCATGATTTAAATATTTTAATGGTTTTTCAAGCAAAAGCAATTTGTTATAATACAACACCTTGCTATTAAAGTTCATTCATAAATTTTATATTCCGGTTCTATTTATACTCTTAACACCCTGCACTTCTAATGCATTTAATATTAAGGCACAGCCCGTAGAGGTATTCCCCGGCGATGTAATATTTTTCAAGATGACATCTGATGAAACCTCTCTCCCAGTGGCGGTCTTCCGCGGCAAAGAGATTAAGTTTTATAAACTTCAAGGCAATGAATACGGCGCGCTTATGCCTGTTGACATAAACACTCCGCCTGATGATTACAGCATAGATGTAAAATCAGGCGTAAGCCTTAGCGTCAAGATAAAACCCTACGCCTTTCCTACAAAGAAGATAACCCTGCCCGAAGAAAAGGTGACGCTCAGCCCTGAGGACAGCATGCGGGTAGAAAAAGAGTACCTCATGCAGGAAGAGATATGGAAATATGCCACTGAAAAGTCGTGGGGCGGAGGGTTCATATCACCAACAGATACGGCCGTCTCTGAAAAATTCGGCGTAAAACGCATTATGAATGAGAAGAAAAATTCCGTGCATCTCGGTATTGATATGAAGGGCAAGAGCGGAACTCCGGTAAAGGCGATAAATTCCGGCAAAGTCGTCATGCGTGCAGAGCTCTTTTACGGCGGCAATACCCTGATAATAGATCACGGCATGGGCCTCCTCTCCGTATACATGCACCTCTCAGGCTTTAATGTTGAGAGTGGAGCTGAAGTGGCAAAAGGGGATGTGATAGGGTTCGTCGGCATGACAGGCAGGGCAACAGGCCCCCACCTTCACATGAGCGTAAAACTTCAGGGCGTGAGCATAAACCCTGAAGCGCTTATGAGGTTAGAGTTTTAAAATGGACAAATATTAGGACATTTATCTTGACAAAATATTTATAATTTGTTAATTTTCATATTATTATCAATAAGATATAATTGTATAATATTGGACATTAATGAAGACATTTGAGAAGACACATCCTTGGTTATCATTTCAACTTGATTTGAGAAGGTTAAATCATAAGATTTGGATGGCTCTTGGAGAAGCCGATTCAAAATGTGAGCATATCTCTGGCGTACCACTACAACCTGCCACAGCAGAAAATCTCCATATGTTGTACCTTGCAAAAGGGGTGAGAGCTACCACAGCAATTGAGGGGAACACCCTGTCTGAAGAAGAGGTCATTGAGCGAATTGAGGGAAAGCTTGCATTGCCTCCTTCAAGGGAATACCTCGGGAAAGAAGTCGATAATATCGTGAAAGGCTGTAACAATATAGGGGAACAACTGATGAAAGGCAGCGCAGATGACTTGTCTGCAGATGAAATCAAGACGTTCAACAAGATAGTTTTAGAGGGCCTTGAACTCGGGAAAGAAATTGTGCCCGGAGAGATCAGAAAATATTCAGTCGGAGTCGCCAGTTATCGTGGAGCTCCTGCCGAGGATTGCGAATATCTGCTGCGGCGCATGTGCGAATGGTTGAATGAAAAAGATTTTAACCCGCAGGAACATCGAATCGCTTATGGCGTTCTGCGCGCTATCGTTGCTCACCTTTATATCGCGTGGATTCATCCCTTCGGAGATGGGAACGGCCGCACCGCTAGGCTGCTTGAATTCAAGATACTTCTCTCCTCCGGCATCCCCACTCCTGCGGCGCACCTTCTGAGCAATCATTATAACCTTACAAGGACCGAATATTACCGTCAGCTCGACCATGCGAGCAAATCAAAAGGCGACATCATTCCCTTTATTCAATATGCGGTAGAAGGTTTTGTTGACGGCTTGCGTTCGCAGCTTAAGGTCATTCAGCAGCAGCAGTTACTCGTTGCATGGCGAGATTTTATTTATGAACATTTCAGAGACAAAACGGGAAAGATAAATGAACGCCTCAGGAAACTTGTTTTGGATCTATCTGCGCATAAAGAGCCTATTCTGCTGGCCAAGCTCCATCAGGTTAGCCCACGGATAGCAGAATTGTACGCTACAAAAACGCAAAGAACCATTAGCCGTGATGTTGCTTATCTGCTAAAACACAACCTGATCCGTCGAGAAGGAAACGGTTACGTTGCGAACAAAATAATAATGCTGTCATTTCTGCCGGAGCGTAAATAAATTAACTTTTCTTCAAATAAAGAAAAGAGGTTACTGATTGTTATGGAATAGAACTAAATAAGTAATGTCTAACGATCAATTATTCAAAGAGCTTTGCAGGCCAGAAATCATAAGAATTGGCTGGCACCTTGCCCAAGGTGACAGCCGTGATGATTTTGTGCGTGATCCTGTTGGATATGCAGATTACGCTAGTAACCTGTCTGACCGTTTATTCTATTTGATAGAACAGGTTGAAGCTCATCGTTATAGGCCACGTCATCTAATTGAAGTTGACGTACCAAAATCTGGATTGAGTGTTCGACCTGGAAATGTCCTTCCGATAGAAGAGGCATCAATACTTCACTCTATTATTTATCTCCTTTCACCTAAGCTCGACAAAAAATTGTCTGATTCTGTGTATTCATATAGATTGCATCAAGAATGGGAGAAAAAAGCAAAAAAGGGGGAATCCCTATTTCGTGAAATTGACATTGATCTTCCTTTCCTTAAAAGTCGCACAATTCATTCAATCAACCCCTTTGAGGCTTGGTATGAACGATGGCCGGCTTTTGAGAAAGATGCTAAAGATAGCGTCGAAAAAGAAGGTTATACACATTTAACAAAAACAGATATTTCATCATACTTTGAAAATATTGATCTTAGGTTGCTTCACGACTTAATTCGATCGCTGCTCAAGACAGAGGAAGAAAAGATTCTTCAGTTGCTCTTCAGGATAATGAGCGGTTGGACAAGATCGTCAAGTGCAGGCATGCCCATTACACGTGGCATTCCACAAGGTAACGATGTTAGCTCATTTCTCGGAAATATTTACTTAATTCCTTTGGATAGAGCATTGAATAAATTTTGCTCTTCAAATGGGGGCAGATGGTTTAGGTATGTTGATGATGTAAAGGTATACACAAAAAGCGAGAAAAATGCTCGGGAAGCCGTATTTATTATTAACGAAGCGCTACGGCAGTTGCATCTAAATCTACAAGGCAGCAAAACAGAGATTCTTTATGGTGAACGTTTTTATCAAGAGCATGATACAACCAAAATGGACAGGGTAAATGATGTTTTTGATAACATAAAAAAACTGTCTTTGCAGAAAAAATCATCAGGAGAAATTTCCGCAGAACTTAATAAAATATCAGGATATTGCAAGCCTTTTACCGTGGGGTTGCCCGACTCTGTTCGTGGGTTAACAGGTAAGGAAAACCGTCTATTTAGAAGATTGCTTGCAACATACGGGATAGCCGGAAGGACTCGCAAAGGTCTTAGTAAGGCCATTTTTTGTGCAATAGCTGAGTTGCCGGATCTGCGAATTCTACGCAGATGTCTTTCATATTTAACTCATCTTGACTACAAAACTCACAGCCAATCAATAAATGAGCTTTTAAGCGCTTTGGAAGCTGGAACTCTTTTGTTCCCATATCAAATAGCGACAGTTTTAGAAGCAATGGTGTTATTTCACCCTTTAGATGCAAAGGGGATCGGATCCAGAATTAGAAGTTATGCCTTCGGATCGAACCTAAAGAAAAATAATGACTGGTTTGTTATTCAGAAAGCATTAGAAGCGCTCATGTCTTTTCCTTATCAAGAGAAGTTTATATTTAGGATCGCTCTAAACTATATTAAGCACCAAAATACTTTAGTGCGGAGAGCTGCCGTAGCATTGTTAACAAGGGCACCTAAAGATAAAGTGAGGAAGCATCTCCGAGAACTTACTATGCATCCTGATTCAGAAGTCTTACGTCTATCACAATACTTGGAAAGTATATGTTCAGACAAGGATTTTTCTTTTACTGAATTAGCACAGATACATAAAGGTAGAGTTCAGGACAATACAATAATAAAGCGTTTACCTCAATTATATGCTGCCAGTTCGACCGATAATAAAAAAATAGCTCAAAAAGTATTCGAAACAATAACACACCTTGGCAGAACAAAAAGTAGTAAACTGGATTTTCATTATAAGGAGATATCGGCACGTACTAAATGGTCAGTCGACTTTTCTCCTTCATAAACCTTCTCTACATGTGGATGTGTGGAATAAAAAACAATAGCTTATAATGAACACTTACCTTATCTTAATAATCTTCGCCTATCTCGCTGTGGTTACCTTCGGCTATTGGCTTGATTACATCAACCTCTCTAACCTGAAGAAATACGGTTCGATCATCCCGCCTGAATTTGAGGGGAAGATAGATCAGGAGCTTCTAACAAAAACAAGAAATTACACGGTTGAGAAGACACAATTCGGTTTTATCTCTTCAATCTTTGATAATATCATCCTTCTCCTCTTTCTCTTTGGCGGGATATTGAACATCTACAACTCATGGATCGCTTCAATGCAGATGCACTTCATCCTCTCCGGCCTCGCCTTCTTCCTGCTTCTCACATACGCACAGACAATGATCTCGACGCCATTCAGTCTTTACAGCACGTTCAAAATAGAAAAGAAGTATGGCTTCAACACAATGACTATGAAGCTGTGGATAATAGATTTTATTAAATCACTGGCCCTGTCAACCGTTTTGATGGGAATACTCCTGTCAATCGGGCTTCTTATAATTCAGAAAAGTCCTGAACTCTGGTGGTTTTGGGCCTGGTGCTTCTTCTTTGCCTTCACTATCTTTATGATGTATATTTCGCCCTATGTTCTTGAACCTCTATTCAATAAATTCACACCGATTGAGGATGAGGCTTTTGTAAATGATATAAAAAACCTCATGCAGAAGGCTGGCATAAAGGTCAACCGGGTATTTAAGATGGACGCGTCAAAGAGGACAAAGCATACCAACGCTTATTTCTCAGGGATTGGGAAGGTAAAGAGGATAGTTCTATTTGACACTTTGTTAGAGAAGCTTGATAAGGATGAGATACTCTCTGTGCTTGCTCATGAGGCAGGGCACTGGAAGAAGAAGCATCTTTTGAAGATGCTGGCGGTTACAGAGGTCATCGCATTGGCAGTTACCTTCATCGCCTTTAAAGCAACACAAAACGATTCGCTGATAAAACTTTTCAATATCACCGAAAGCACATTCTTTGCAAAGATCATCATATTTTCCTTCATACTCTCAATAGTCAGCTTTCCCTTCTCGCCTATCTTCAACTGGTTTTCAAGAAGGCACGAGAAAGATGCCGACCGCTTTTCATATAAACTCACAGGAAATCCTGAGGGCATGATAAGCTCGCTCGTAAAGCTTTCAAAAGATAATCTCTCAAACCTCCATCCGCATCCTCTATATGCATTGTTTCATTACTCCCACCCGCCTGTGCTTCAGAGGATAAAGCAGATACGGGATATGCTGAAATAATTTTGACATCTGCCCGCATTTTATAGTTAAATAACATTTCTGATAATGTCACTTAACCTATTAACAGGAGCAAGTTATGGCGCTAAATCACAAAAAATCCAAAGAACTATTCAACAAAGCAAAACGCATAATTCCGGGCGGAGTAAACAGCCCTGTCCGCGCATTTAAGGCGGTCGGCGGCAACCCTATCTTTATAGATTCCGCAAAGGGTTCAAAGATATATGACGTTGACGGAAATGAATATATAGATTACGTACTTTCATGGGGACCGATGATACTCGGCCACGCGCATCCAACGATCATAAAAGCTCTTCAGAAGGCAGCTGAAAAAGGCACAAGTTTTGGAGCCCCCACACCTCTTGAGGTGGAGCTTGCAGGCATGGTACGTAAGGTATACCCCTCAATGGAAGTGATGAGGATGGTCAGCTCAGGCACTGAGGCAACCATGAGCGCGATCAGGGCTGCGCGCGGTTTTACAGGAAGGGACAAGATCGTAAAGTTTGAGGGATGCTACCACGGACATGCTGACGGACTTCTTGTAAAAGCAGGTTCGGGCGCGGCAACATTCGGCGTTCCCACAAGCCCAGGAGTGCCGAAGGATTACGCGAGAAATACTATTACTCTTCCTTACAATGACCTTAATGCATTCAGGAAGATATGTGAAAAGGCAGGCAAGGATATCGCGTGTGTCATCATTGAGCCAGTAGTTGGAAATAGCGGTTGTATCCTGCCCAAGCCGGGATATCTTGAAGGTTTAAGAAGTGTGACGAAGAAGCATGGGATTGTTCTTATATTCGACGAAGTGATGACTGGTTTCAGGGTTTCATATGGAGGCGCTCAAAAGGTATTTAAAATTAAACCGGACATGACATGCCTTGGAAAAGTTATCGGCGGCGGACTTCCTGTCGGCGCATACGGAGGCAGGGAAGATATAATGAGAAAGATTGCGCCTGACGGGCCTGTATATCAGGCAGGAACACTCTCAGGAAACCCGCTTGCAATGACAGCCGGTATTGAGACACTAAAGATTCTGTCAAAGCCTGAGACATATAAAAAGCTCATGGCAAAATCAGAGGAGCTTGAAGAAGCCCTTAAAGACGCTGCAAAGCGCGCCGGCATAAAGACAAAGTTCTACAGGGCAGGCACAATGTTCTGCACATACTTTACTGATAGAGAGGTTTATAATTTCACCGACGCTGCAAAGACAGACATGGCTGCATTCGCTAAGTTCTTCAGAAGCATGCTCGACAAAGGAATTAACCTCGCTCCTTCAGGATATGAGGCGGGCTTCATGTCGCTTGCGCATACAAGCGCTGATATAAATAAGACCGCGCGTGCAGCTTACGAGAGTTTCAGGGAAATAAAGTGAAGCTCATAATAACCGGCTTTTCAAATTCAGGCAAGACAACAGTCTTTAACGCCCTGACAGGCCAGGCTCTTGAGACCACTGCTTACTCAACTTCAATAGCCGCTGATGTTGAGCCGCATCACGGCATTGTAAAAGTTCCTGATGCGCGGATCGACAAGCTCGTTAGCATCTATGAACCCAAGAAGACTACCTATGCAACAGTAGAGTATCTTGATTATTTAGGAATAACTTCAGGCGATACGTCTCAGAACGTCAAGGTATTCAATCTTCTGAAGGATGCCGACGCGATAGTACACGTTGTCCGCGCATTTGATGATGCCTCGGTAATCCACCCGATGAAGAGCGTTGACCCTTTGCGGGATGTCTCCTCATTTGAGGCTGAGCTGATATTAGGCGACCTTGAGTTTGTCGAAAAAAGGCTTAAGAAGATAGAAGAGCAGTCAAAGCGAGGCAAGAAGCCTGAGATATCTGACAAAGACCTTTTTCTGAAATGTAAAACCGCTCTTGAAGATGAGATATCCTTAAGGGACATTGAGTTTAATGATGATGAGAAGAGACAGATGCTCCCCTACCAGTTCCTCACCGCCATGCAAGAGATAATCGTCCTTAATATTAATGAGAGCGATATCAACTCTGATAAGGCAAAAGATCTTCAGAATAAGGTTGAAACATTCTTTAAGGAAAAAGGCAAAGGCGCAGTGCCTCAGATCCTGGCCCTATGCGGAAAGATTGAGATGGAGATAGCACAGCTTCCTCCTGATGAGGCAAAAGAATTTCTGGATGAACTCGGCATTGAAGAGCCTGCGATGAAGAAGCTCTGCCATGTATCCTACGATGCGCTCGGGCTTATCTCTTTCCTGACATCAGGCACAGATGAGGTACGAGCCTGGACTATCAAAAAAGGCCTGCATGCACAGCAGGCAGCGGGCAAAATACACTCAGACATAGAAAGAGGATTTATCAGGGCAGAGACCGTCAGCTATGAAGACTTCATCGCCTCAGGCGGAGACATGGTCAAGGCTAAAGAAAAAGGACTCTTCCGTCAGGAGGGTAAAACCTACGAAGTCAAAGACGGTGATATTATTAATTTTAAGTTTAATGTGTGAGACACTCTTTCCTGTTTTGTTAGGCAAAAACATTTTTAATGATTTTCAAATTTGGCAAACTATGCTGTCCCATTATTCTCACCGGCGCGTTTTGCAATACGCCAGTGGATCCAAAAAACAAGCGTATTGATTGAAATAATAATTAAGATTCTTATAACGCTTTGAAACGCGTTTCTTTGTTCTGCTTTTAATGCTCTCTGTAAACTTTCTTCTCTTGTTCTTGTTAATTCAGCTTCTTGAGGGCGTATTCTTTTCTCATCATCTTTGGCATAATTACAATGGTCACTCCAGAAAGCATCATTAGTCTGATGTTTATTATATTCACAGGAACTTAATGTGAATCCAGGATTTGCTATCTGAACTATGTCATATATCCCAATCCCTAAAGAAATAACAAAACAGACAATCGCTGTGAAACATACGGCTAATGCGTAAATCTCAACTATAGTTTTTTTCATTGAAGTTATCTCCTTTAATTAGAATGCTATGAAGCCAATTTGTACTCTATCGATCTGTCCCTTCTGCGCGCAAGTTCACTCGCGTAAACCTTGCCTAAAGAGTCAGCATGTTCTTTCGCCCAATCCGTCAGTTTTGTCTTTCCGGTTGATGGTGAATCAACATAAAGAAGCTCCGCCATAAGCCCTTCGATCTCTTCACGTGTAATAACGACATCGTGCACTATTTTGCTGATAGCGCTTCCTGCGCAGTATCCCAATGCCGGTGAGACCGAGACTATCAGCCTCTTTGCACCGATAATCTCTCCTATCTTCTCTACAAAACCTTTATAGGTGAATGTTTCAGGGCCTATAGCATTTAGAATGGTATTTTCTCTGCTTTCCCCCTGCTGAACCGCTATCTCTGCAAGATCGTGAATATATATTGGCTGAAGTCTGTAGCTGCCATTACCAAAAACAGGAAAGATTGGAAATTTACGAAGCATCCAGGCAATGTTATTTATCAGAATATCTTCTTCACCAAAAAGAACAGCGGGACGAAGTATGGCATAAGAAACCCCGCAACCAATTAATGCTTTCTCTATCCTGGCTTTGCCGCTGAAATACTCGAGGTTTGATTCCTCGGAAGGGTTAGTGATACTGACATGCACGATCCTCTCAACCCCAGCCACTTTTGCAGCATGGAACAAAGTGATAGAATTTCTTACAGCGGTTTCGTGATCAAAACTTTTATGATTAAACCTTACCCAGTAAGTATTGTAAAGAACGGATACACCTCTTAATGTTTCCGCAAGCTTATCCGGTCTATCAAAATTAAATGGATATGCTTTCACTTTTTCTCCAAAAGGATTCCTTCTCTCGAAGGAATTGGTCAATGTCCTGACCTCTTTGTTCTTGTTCAGTAAATGCTGAGCAATATATTTACCAGAATATCCGAATGCTCCCGTGACCATATGTATCTTCTCTTTGGACATATCTCACCTCTTTCTACTTTCCAAAAACTTTTTTTATTGTTTTTAACCTGAGCTCATCAAGAGCAAGAACAGTAGCTACCAGATTGTCTATGCTGTCGAAGAACTTTTTCATTTCATTCATCCTTACCTGGTAAAATTCAGACAATTCAGCTTCATCTTTAGTGAGCTTCGCTTTATTTAAAATCTCTAAACTCTCACCAACAGTCTTAAGAGCGAGATTAAACTCATTCTTACCACGTTCTTTCAATATCCCTCTGACTATTTTCCAGAAATCCGTTTCAGCTATGTAGTAATCTTTCCTCTCACCAACCTTGAATTTTTTGTATATCATCCCAAGCCGTTCCAGGTTCCGCACATTGGTACTTACAGCCCCCTTTGTGATGCCAACCTGCTCACACATGGTATCAAGAGCAAGCGGTGTCGGAGAAAGGTATATTGCTGCATATAAAGCACCCATAGCCTTTGGCAGGCCCCAGAAATTAGCGATACGGCTCAATCCCTGTATAAAATACTCACGCGATTCGACAAGTTCAGAGTTCAAGACGCCCTCCTTTTTGATATAGTTTGTTTAGTTAGTTCTGAACAAACTATATCAAAAGAATTCGGCAATGTCAAGGGGGAATTATTGAAAAGTAAAATTTACTAAATACAACAGAATGCGGGACCGTCAAAGACGGGGATATAATTAACTTCCAGACCACTGTCAAAACGGGACTGGAGAATATTTATCGCAAGTCTCGCCATCGCAGTATCTGCTGAACCACAACATTAAGCTAAATTCACGGTCAATTTTGTATAATTTAATAAAGAAGGGGGGCGAATATGCAAACAGCCAAACAAGAGGTGAGCGAACTTCTCAATCGTTTGCCGGATGATTGTACCTTAGAGGATGTTCAATATCATCTTTATGTCCTTCAGAAAATTGAACGCGGCTTAAAAGATATAGAGGAAGGGCGCTTTTATTCACAGGAAGAAGTTGAGAAAAAGATGTCAAAATGGCTCGAACAGTAATCTGGTCTTACGAAGCAACTGCTGACCTCGAAACGATTGCCGATTATATTGCAAAAGATTCCACTTTTTATGCGGCATCATTTGTTATAGAAGTCCGTGAAGCAAGCCGCTCCCTAAATGAATTTTCAGAACGAGGCCGTCTTGTTCCTGAGTTGTCAAATCCTTCTATCCGTGAACTTTTCATAAAGAATTATCGTCTTATTTACCATGTTGAAGAAGTACGTGTTGATATTTTGGGTCTTATCCATGGGAGGAGAGACTTAAAGACATTATGGGAAAAAGAACAAAGGTGAAATTATCTGTGAATGGAACGCCGGTTACCGAGAGCAATTTTTTTCTAAAGCAAATCACCTGCCGATTAAGCCCCCTTCCATAAACCTCCCTGACTTGATTAAAACGCCGGAGAATGGCATAATTTCCTTTACTTATTATCTTGCTTGCCAGCACTGATATCTTAAAAATTCTGATTCTACAGGTAGTTAAGGAAAACGTTACATTCAGGAAATTTATATGATGAAGAAACGGTTTTTAAGTTTTGCCTCTGTTTTAATCCTATTGCTTGCCGGAAACCTGCTTACAGCCGGGAAATCTGATGGCGCTGTTTTGCTAGACAGGGTTGTCGCGGCTGTGAATGACGAGATAATAACATGGAGCGAATTAAGGAAAGCGATAGAGCTTGACTCACGGGAACTTCTGTCAGGCCTTACCGGTGAGGAGCGGGAGAAGAAGATAAAAGAGCTTGAGAAGCCTTTTCTTAATAAATTAATTGATATGAAGCTTCAACTTCAGGAGGCACGGAAAATGAGGTTTAATGTGAGCGCTTCTGAAGTAGATGATGCTGTTAATGATATTAAAAGGAAATATAATCTTACAGATGAAACATTGGATAACTCCCTGAGAAAAGAAGGCCTTACGCTGCAAGAGTACAGGACAAACCTTTCGGATCAGATACTCTTATTAAAGGTCATAAATTATAATGTGAAATCAAAGGTGTTTATCTCTGATAAAGCTATTGAAGAGTATTACAAAGCCAATATAGGAAAGTTTCAGAAAGATGAGAAGGTGAGGATAATGCAGATATTCTTTGCCTTACCGGCAGATGATTCAAAGAAGGCTGCTATTGAAGCAAAGGCGCAGGATATAATACAGAGGATTCAGAAGGGCGAGGATTTTGCGAAGCTTGCAGCCGAATACTCGGAAAATCCCGACAGAGAATCCGTATGGGACATTGGATATATTAAGCGGGGCGGATTGTTTAAAGAGGTTGAAGGGGCTGCATTTTCGCTGAAGCCGGGTGAAAACAGCAAGCCGTTCTGGAGCTCTGCGGGGCTTCATATCATAAAAGTTGTGGATAGAACAGGTGCCGATGTCGGGAAGGCGAGGGAAGAGATAAAGAGCATTCTTTTTGAAGAGGCTTTCAATTTGAAGCTTGATGAATGGATAAAAGAGCTAAGGGAAACGGCTTACATAGAGATAACTTTAAACAATTAAGAGCTAAGAACGAGGAACTGGGAAGTAGGAACTAAGGACTTAAGAAGCAAAAAAACAAATTTGTTATTTCTCACTTCTTACTTCTAATTTCTCATTTAATTTTAAGGAGCAGGCCATGTTACAGGATAATGTAAAGATAGGACTCACCTTTGATGATCTGCTTTTGCTGCCCGCAAAATCAGGCGTTCTGCCGCGGGAGACCGATGTAAAGGCGCACTTTACAAAAAATATAAAACTCAATATTCCTATTGTCAGCTCCGCTATGGACACTGTTACAGAAACAGAACTTGCCATCGCCATCGCAAGAGAAGGCGGGATTGGGATAATCCACCGCGCCATGCCAGTAGCAAAGCAGGCTGACGAAGTTGATAAAGTGAAAAAATCAGAGAGCGGCATGATCCTTGACCCTATAACCCTGCGTCCTGAGGATAAGATATACAAGGCACGCACACTTATGAAGAGATATAAGATATCAGGGGTTCCTATAACAAGGGGCAAGAAGCTTGTGGGCATATTGACCAACAGGGACCTCAGGTTTGAGACGGACTTACAGAGGAAAAACTCTGAAGTCATGACAAAGAAAGGACTTGTGACGGCACCAGTCGGCACAAGCCTGAAGGCTGCCGAGGATATTCTTCACGAGCACAAGATCGAGAAACTTCCGATTGTAGACGATGATTTTAATCTGGTCGGTTTGATAACTATAAAGGACATTGAAAAGAGGAAGAAGTATCCGCACGCCTGCAAAGACAAATTAGGCAGGCTGAGGGTGGGCGCTGCAATCGGCGTCGGCGAAGACGCAATGGAGCGTGCAGAAGCCCTTATAGCGGCTAATGTGGATGCACTTGTGGTTGATACTGCTCACGGACATTCAAAGCTTGTTATTGATATGGTCAGGACGCTGACGAAGAGGTTTGATAAAATTGAGATAATAGCCGGCAATGTAGCAACACCGGAAGCGACAAAAGACCTGATCGCCGCAGGGGTCAGCGCGGTAAAGGTCGGCGTGGGCCCGGGCTCCATATGCACCACGAGGATAGTTGCCGGAGCAGGCGTTCCCCAGATGACCGCGATAAAGGAGTGTTCAAAAGTGGCTGATGCCGCGGGCATACCCATAATTGCAGACGGAGGAATAAAATTCTCCGGAGATGTAACAAAGGCTATAGCTGCCGGCGCAAGCTCTGTAATGATAGGCGGATTATTTGCCGGAACTGACGAGAGCCCCGGTGAATTGGTGCTCTTTCAGGGGAGAAGCTACAAAGTATACAGAGGCATGGGCTCTCTCGGAGCTATGGAAGCAGGTTCAAAAGACAGATACTTTCAGTCCGGCGTGGAGTCCAAGAAGCTCGTTCCGGAAGGAGTTGAAGGCAGGGTGCCGTATAAAGGCCCTCTTGCCGCGAGCATCCATCAGTTAGTCGGAGGGCTGAGGTCTGGAATGGGTTACTGCGGATGCAGGAACATTCAGGAGCTTCGCAGGAAGGCGAGGTTCATAAGGATAACGCCTGCGGGTTTAAGGGAGAGCCACGTTCATGATGTTGTGATCACAAGAGAGGCCCCGAATTACAGCACGGAATAGCGATATGCATGAAGAGAATGTATTAGTCCTGGATTTTGGCTCACAATATACGCAGCTTATAGCAAGGCGCATAAGGGAGAATCATGTCTACTCGGAGATACTGCCGTATAATGCCCCGTTTGACAGCATCAAGGCTTTTTCGCCCAAAGGGATAATCCTCTCAGGCGGCCCCTCAAGCATCTATGAAAAGAACGCCCCTATTCCTGACAAGAGGATTTTTGAGCTGGGGGTCCCTGTTCTCGGCATATGTTACGGCATGCAGTTAATGGCGCAAGTCTTCGGCGGAAAGGTCGCCAGAAGCAGTAAACGCGAGTATGGCAGGGCTGTCCTTAAGATTGCTGATAGAAAAGATCTATTTAAGAGCATCCCTCAAAACAAAGTTGTCTGGATGAGTCACGGCGACAAGATCCTTCGCAGGCCTTCCGGCTTTGAGCCTATTGCGTGCACCGATAATTCACCTGTTGCTGCGATGGCTGATAAGAAGAGGAGTTTCTTCGCATTCCAGTTTCATCCGGAGGTTGTACATACCGAGTACGGCAAAGAGATGCTGAAGAACTTCATTTTCAAGGTTTGCAAATGCAGAGCCGGATGGACAATGGAATCCTTTATTGAGTCTGCGACAAGGGATATAAAGAAGAAGGTGGGAAAAAGCAAGGTTGTCTGCGCCATAAGCGGCGGCGTGGACTCGGCAGTTACAGCAGTCCTGATGCACAGGGCAGTAAAGAAGCAGCTCACCTGCGTCTTCGTTGATAACGGCGTGTTGAGAACCGGCGAGGCAACAAAGGTTGAAGAGACACTTAAGAAACACTTCCGCATGAACATAATCTGCGTTGATGAATCAAAAAGGTTCCTCGGCAAACTCAAGGGTGTCAGCGACCCTGAAAAAAAGAGAAAGATCATCGGCAATGAATTCATCAGGGTCTTTGAGGCTCAGGCAAAGAAGATCAAAGGCGTAAAATTTCTTGCGCAGGGCACATTGTATCCCGATGTTATTGAAAGCACCTCATTCAAAGGTCCCTCGGCTATTATAAAGAGCCACCATAATGTCGGAGGCCTTCTGGATAATATGAAGCTTGCACTTGTTGAACCATTGCGCGAGCTCTTTAAGGATGAAGTTAGGGCGCTTGGGAGAGAACTTGGGATGCCTGAAGATATACTCAACCGGCATCCCTTTCCGGGCCCCGGTCTTGCGATAAGGGTCATCGGGGAAGTCACACCCGAAAGATGTGAAATACTCAGAAAAGCAGATGCCATAGTCATAGAGGAGATAAAGAAGGCAGGGCTCTATAACAGCATCTGGCAGGCATTTGCAGTCCTTTTGCCTATAAAGACCGTAGGTGTTATGGGCGATGAGAGGACTTATGAGAATGTCATTGCCGTAAGAGCGGTGAACAGCCTCGACGGGATGACCGCTGACTGGTCAAAGCTGCCGTATGATCTGCTTGGAATAATCTCAAACAGGATAATCAACGAAGTTACAGGCGTAAACAGGGTCGTATTCGATATAAGCTCCAAACCTCCCGGCACGATTGAATGGGAGTAGCGGTCTTTAATATATCGCCTGTCGAATAATCTCCCCCCTCTCTTTGGCGAAGCGGTTTTTTAAATTCTATCCTTTTCAAGAACAAAAGGGAAGTACTGCAAAGACTGCATGTACTGCAAAGACTGCACGTACTTCCCTCTTTTTTGTTCATTACAAAAATGAGGCAGTGTCCGGTTAAGGGCTGCACCCCGCATCAATGACCTGTTGCACCCTTGCCTGAAACTCCGCTGAGTTCACAAAAAGCTGCAGCATCTCCGCCCTTGTATAGGCGCCTCCGTTGAGCGCTCCAAGCCATGCCTGGTAACTCGCAAGCTCCGCGCCTCTTCTGAGTATCCCGTTATACAGGTCTTCTATATACTCGCTGTTGCTCGTATTCCTGTCCGCGTACTCCTGACTGTTAAGAAAGTTTAATGCCATCTGACTGGTTAGGTCTCTTATCGCCTGAGCATTACCACTGCACTGAGCTGTCTGCATCTCTCCAAGTAAGTAGTTGAACCCGGCGTCGTCAGGCAGCCTGCTCAGAAATCCCCTGTAGAGGTCATTTACAAGGTTATGCTCAGGCCTTACTGTTGTGTCGCCGAATATGCCAGTCATGTATTGCCTGAACTCCTGACTGAATATGAAGTAGTTTAATAAGAGGTTTCGTGTTAATCCGCCTGAAAGCTCACCTGCCCAGTAATCCGCTTCTGACTGTGACGGTGTCCTGCCGAGGAAGGTCTCATACAGATCTATAACATATGCATCATCTGTTGTATTCATATTCAGATACTCTCCTGAGTTTAGGAAGAGCTTGCCAAGGGCTATGAATCCCTCTTTTATATCTATGCCAAGCAAGTCAATTCGCTCTATCTCTGATGTCCAGCCCTCTGCTCCCCCGGGCTCAGGTGCCCTGTTAAGGATGCTGTTGTAGTAGTAGGTTACTAAATTACCAAATGACCCAGACTGTCCTCCCCGAACACACCGCACGTAGTAGCTATCGCCCTTACTGCCGTAGTCGACGTGGCCATCGAAGAAGTCCACGTCCCACGCGAGGTTCGGATAGTATGCGTAGGTAGTAGACGACCAGTAGTAGGACGCATGTGCATTCGGAAAGTAATTGATATCTATAGCAGGGTTATATCTCGTATCGTCTGTTAAGGACTCAAGTTCCTTTATGTTCGGCAAACGCCAGTCAGTCCTGCCTCCGAGGGAAAGCCCGTTACAGTACGAAAGAGCAGGACCCCATGTCATATATCCCGGCTCTGACTGCTGCCACACAAGTCCCGTTTGATTATCAGTCACCGTCCCGTTGCCGTTGTTCGTGAAAGGCGCGGCAAAGGATAGCGCGGCAGAGCAGCAGAGCCACAGCGCCGCAACCAAAATAAAAAATATCTTTCTCCTCATAAATCCCTCCCTGTATATAGTCAGTTTATATCTATTTATATTTATTCCATCATTACATAAACAAACCGCAAAATTCTCCCCGGAAGAGATTGAAGCTTACATCTCTGAAGCAATAAAAGAAGTCAGGGCGGCAAAGCGTGGCCGCCGTTAACGGCGTCAAAGTCACCTCTCTGTCAAAGTTATTAGCCATCATAAGTTAATCCTGATGCCCAGATCAATAGACCAGTAGAGCAATAGAGCAGCAGTAAAAACTACTGACCTGCTGCTCTGTTGTTCTTGTCTTCTGTTGTACTCCATTTCGTTATCTTTTGTCCTTCCGGCCGTTCTACTGCTCTACTGTGCTACTGCTCTATTGCGCTGTTCCTCTGCCGTTCCTCACTGTCCGCCCCGAACACACCGCACGTAGTGGCTATAGTACTTATAGTTGATGAAGACGTAGCCATTGGAGAAGCCCACGTACCACGCGAAGCTCGGATAGTAGGCGTAGGTAGTAGACGACCAGTAGGCGGACGCTACTGTATTCGGAAAATATGTTGTATTTATTGTCGGTCCCGGATATGGGATTGAATAATCCACAATCGTTATCAGTTCCTTCTTGGACGGCAGACGCCAGTCTGTGTAACCGCCTGTCGTCCTCTCACCGCAGACATACTGTGAAGATGGATTATACGTCGCGTGATATGTGCCCGAAGCCCTATACCAGTTGTAATACTGGGCCGTGCCGCTGCAAGTTGAATCGTTGTTCTGTCCGACACTGCACTTCTGCCACATCAGTCCCGTGTTGTTGTCTGTTATCGTTCCGTTGCCGTTGTTCGTGAAACTCATCGGGTTAATGTTGTACGCCCCGTCCTGACCTGTTCCGGCGCAGGGGATCTCAGCAAAAGGGCTGACGCTTTGATAGCATTTCGTCTGCCCTGTGTCGGGAAGATTGAAGGCATTGGCAGTACCGGAGAGCAGCAGAACCACAGTGCAGAAGAGCAACAACCACTTACCACCCCGTCCCGAAACTTCGAACACCCCTCCTGAATCAGGCGGGGTGCTTTTACTTCCAAATATCAATCTCTTCATATATACCTCCATTTAAAAAATCATCTAAACTCCCCTCCTTGGTTTTAAGGAGGGGCAGGGGTGGTTGTTACTTCCCCGCACACTCTTTATCCATCCCTCGCTCTGCCTTCTTAAATTCACCACACCATCCTCAGAAAACAATAGAGGCATGGCGTCCCAAAAAGGACTCCATGCCTCTATACTGTGAAATGTTTTTTTCTGCTAAGGGGCAAAACTGACTGACTGACTGAGCAAGCCTGATGCCATCTGTTTTATCCTGTGCTGAATTGTATTTAAAATTTTCAGCTAAGAAAAAATAGTATTATAAGAATAATATAGCCGTGATATGTGTATTGTCAAGGGAAAAAGGCAGTATTTTTTTTGAAAATTTTGTATTCGATATGATCTCCAAACCTCCCGGCACTATAGCCCGGGAGTAACCGAAAAGCGACACTCACCTGTTGCCTCACATAAGAATCGATACAAAATGATATACGTTGCCTCATGTAAAAATCTATACAAAAGGTATAGTTCATCAGGCAGCCTTTTTCTTCTTTGGAGATCGTTTTTGAGCGTTCAATCTGTATAACTCTTGCT
>JACRPZ010000020.1 GCA_016222905.1 Nitrospirota bacterium | reverse complement strand
ACTCCAAAAAATCGTAACAAGGCAAGAAAGTTTAAGTAAAAACAGGAAATAACGATAGACTTATAAAAACAGAAGACGGATTTTAAAAAATCCGGCATGGAAAAACTGAAAATCTCTAAATGACTTTTTCAGGAGTCTCAGTTTCAATTCTGAGACCCTTCATAAGTTCCGCGCCGAAAAATCTTTTTTGACACCTGTCACAAGGCTCAACTATAATATTTTCATGGTCACTTCATATGAAGCAATAATACGTCTGCTTCTTGGCGCGGTTATCGGGGGAATCATCGGCTTTGAGAGAGAAGCTCACGGCCGCGCCGCCGGGTTCAGGACACAACTGATAGTTTGCATGGCCTCAGTCCTTATAATGATCGTCTCTGAAAATTACCATTTCTATATGCGAGAGCTTGATTCCTCCCTGAGAATTGATCCTGCGAGAATAGCCTCAGGAGCGCTTATAGGTATTGGCTTTCTTGGCGGAGGGGTAATTGTTAAAAGCGGTTACGCTGTAAGAGGGCTGACCACTGCCGCGTCCATATGGATCGTTTCAGCTATAGGGCTCGCCATCGGAGCGGGGCTTTACATTGAAGGCATTGCAACCTCTGCGGTGACAATCATAGCGCTGGTCATCCTCAGGAAAGCGGAAAAATATATTAGAACGATCCGGTATAAGACGATCACTGTTACAACGGAGATTATTGAGGATGTTGAGGAAAGAATAATTCCCCTGCTTTCAGAGTCTGAAATAGATATAAATTCAATTGATTATAAAAAGGACAGGACAAAAGAAGAGCTTGTATATATCTTTAATGTCTTCACAAAAAACAAGGCCGCTGTAAAAGAAGCGTTTTATAAAATTGGAAAGCTCAATTTTATAAAAAGAGTGCAGATTGATGGTCAGGATAAATCAACATTCTGACAATGCAGAGAGAGTGCGGTAAAAACAAATACTAAGAACTCAGGAGTTTGTCAAAAGGATAACTTTTCAGGAACGAGATAAATCTTTCCACTGTATGGGAAGACTCCTTGGCCTTCCGGCGCAGCAAAGAAAAATCCCTGATAAATCTCTCCTCTTTAAATGTCGCTGTTTTTAGGGTGCCGTACCTCTTCTCCTTCTTGGCCGCCCACATTGAGACTATTGATACCCCAAGTCCCTCTTCTACAGCGCCCTTTATTGATTCGGTGCTTCCCATTATAAGAGCTATCTTGATCTGCTGAGGGGATATGCCGTGCTTTGTAAAATACTTCTCAATCATCTGCCTTGTCCCCGAGCCTTCTTCTCTGAATATTAAAGGCTCTTTTGCAAGCGCCATAACTGAAAGATTTGCCTTATTTGCCCATGGGTGAGAAGGCGGCATGATAAGGACCATCTCATCAGACATGAGTTTTTCAGCAACCAGCTTCTGCTTCTTTACCTCTCCCTCAACCAGTCCAACATCAACATTGGCTGCATTCAGATACTCCACAATACTCTTTGAATTGGCTATATGAATATGGACACCGACCTTGGGATGTTTTCTCTTGAATTCCGCAACAACACCGGGCAGGACATAGTTCCCTATTGTAGAACTTGCTCCTACAGAGATGACGCCCTTGGTAAGCCCCGTAAAATTTCCTATCTCTTTTTCTGCGGCAGAGTAAAGAAAGTTTATCTCCTTTGCATGCTTGTAGAGCATCTCGCCGGACTTGGTAAGAGTAATGATACATCCCGAACGGTTGAAGAGCTTTGTTCCATAATTCTCTTCAAGCGCCTGGATCTGAAGGCTGACAGCAGGCTGGGTAAGGCGGACTATCTCAGACGCCCTTGAGAAACTCTTTGTCTCTGCTACGATACAAAAAACTTTCAACTTATGATCGTCCATTTTCCCCCTTCATAGAGAATATAATTTTAACTTATTAAATCATAAGTGTCAATTATTGTCTTTGTCAAGTGTCAAGAATGGAAACATCTTTTCCCTCCTTACTAAATAGCTACAGTTTAGAGCAATGAGTTGTGAGGTTTGAGGTTCTACCTCTTTGCTCAATACTCGATACTCAATACTGAAGTCGCAATCCCTTTTTAACAAGGTCGGCTAAAGCAGTGATTTAGACGCAAGTGAGTTAGTGAATCAGCTATTTATTTTCTGTCCTATCATTTTGTTCAGCATCTTCATGATTTCCACAACAACGGACTCCCGATTGATAAAAGTTTCTTTGCTTGTCCACCCCAAGTCAGAATATTTTATCAGCCAGTTCAAAGTCTCCGTGGTAGAGCCTCTTGCAATAATAAGGTAATGAATATATTCCTTACCCTTCCTTCTGCCAAAACCTTCTGCAATATTTGCGCTTATCGAACTGCAGGACCTCAATATCTGAGCCGCCACAATCCTTGATGTCTGCGTTCCCGGAAAAGCTTCAACATCGCCGACAACATCTAAAAATAATCGATGAGCCTTCTGCCAGACTATTAAATCCCTGAAATCTGTTATTCGATCTGTCATATACTCTCCTAACTCACTAATTCACTATTTTTCTAATTCACTTCGGCGTTCAGCCGCTGTCGCAATCCCTTTTTAACAAGGTCTTAGATTCCTACTAAAACGAATGCTCAGACATCCAATATCGCTTATACGATCGCAATCCATTTTTAACAAGGTCTTAGATTCCTACATGTCGCGGACAGCATCACAAGTCCCGCGATATAATACAAAAGTCGCAATCCCTTTTTAACAAGGTCTTAGATTCCTACCCACGACGGGACAAAGGCATTCGCGCAAACGGACGAAGTCGCAATCCCTTTTTAACAAGGTCTTAGATTCCTACAAATAAAGATGTTTTCCTAGACGAAAGAACAGGTAAAGTCGCAATCCCTTTTTAACAAGGTCTTAGATTCCTACTGAAAAGCAGGGTTGTTTGTTCGTCGTTGTTACCCAAAAGTCGCAATCCCTTTTTAACAAGGTCTTAGATTCCTACAATGTAATGAGCCTGAATCCAGAAAAAAGAAGAAAGTCGCAATCCCTTTTTAACAAGGTCTTAGATTCCTACGAAGAGGGGAATGTTGCTAATTGCGAAAGGTGCGATGAAGGTCGCAATCCCTTTTTAACAAGGTCTTAGATTCCTACAGATGGAGCGGAAATCGGAGAGCCCGGCGCTTTTTTGAGTCGCAATCCCTTTTTAACAAGGTCTTAGATTCCTACAATGCGAGCACTATTATTGCGTTTGGACATGCAGAAGTCGCAATCCCTTTTTAACAAGGTCTTAGATTCCTACTGAAGATCCTGTTGTTCCTAAAGAAGATTTATACAAGAAAGTCGCAATCCCTTTTTAACAAGGTCTTAGATTCCTACGGATTTACCGAAAGAGACGCAGAAATGCTTAACGAGGCAATAAAGTTTAGATTCCTACCGCAAAATCAAAAGATTCACATACTGCGCGGGAGATGGGAGAACAGCGTCGCAATCCCTTTTTAACAAGGTCTTAGATTCCTACGGTGAGGGCGACGAAGTAGAGGTAGTGTTCTTCAAACCCGATGTCGCAATCCCTTTTTAACAAGGTCTTAGATTCCTACTAAATCTTCCACGGTAAAAGCTGGCGCGTTTTATTTGCGTCGCAATCCCTTTTTAACAAGGTCTTAGATTCCTACGGATTAACCATACTGAGGATAGGTGTATCGGACACATTCCAAGTCGCAATCCCTTTTTAACAAGGTCTTAGATTCCTACATATCAAGCACTATCGCGATGAAGATGAAGAGTGATAAGAAGTCGCAATCCCTTTTTAACAAGGTCTTAGATTCCTACATTGATAGTAAAAGAAGAGGGAACAATTAAAAATAAAAAGCGTCGCAATCCCTTTTTAACAAGGTCTTAGATTCCTACTTATGACGCAGACCAGCTTGTGCAGTATTGCCGCGATGAGTCGCAATCCCTTTTTAACAAGGTCTTAGATTCCTACAGCATATCTTTTTTCGATACTAAAATCAACAGCTTAAAACCCTCTTTTCTGTAACCTCTGCTTATCAACAATCCTGTCCCCCTCTGTATATTAATTTTCAAGTTATCAAAGAACGGATTATCACACAAACTCAATGGGTTACATCAAAAACTGTAACCCCACCCTTTTTTTACACTTTTTTAAAATCCGTTAACTCCTTATAAAATATAGACATCTTTATCTTTTGAAACTTCTCCCTTACCGAATATCTTTACAAACTTGTCACATTTACCGCAAAGGGTATAAATCCTCACGCTGTCTTCATCTGAAATTATTTTACTGATCTTTTGGGTCATCTTCTCAAGGAGCTTATCGTCCATGTTGCATTCAAATACACTATACTGCACCCTTGCGCCGAAATCAAGCATGACCTTGGCTACCTTATTTCTTGTTTTGTCATCCGGTATGTCATAAGACACAATATAAAACATCCTTAAGACTCCGATTTATAAGGTGTGTAAGTAACTTCATCTTTTATAAATTTTGCCAGTTTCTCAGCCTGTATTCTGAAACATTTTCTCAACGTGGTGTTCTCGCCTGTCGCAGGATGTTTGAATTCGCGGCTTATATATTTCTCATATTCTATAAAATACTCTTTCATCGCCTCACGCTTCAGATATACGCTTCCGTCTTTTGGGTTGCTGTAAAAATCATCTTCTTTCAGCATATTGTTATTGATAAGATTAAGGGTCAAACGGTCAACCGATGCGCGGAACTCCTCCTGTATGTCACATGCCAGCGAGGCCCTGCCGTATTCGACCTCATGAAAATATCCGAGATACGGATCAAAGCCAAGCCCGTCAAGCAGTGATGAAATCTCATTGAAGATCAGCGTATATCCGAATGAAAGCAGGGCGTTGACAGGATCGGTGGATGGGTGCCTCTTTCTGCCTTCAAACGTAAATCCTTTAAGTATCATCTTGCCGAATCCCTGAAAATAGATTCTTGCGGCAGCGCCCTCAATTCCCCGCAAAACAGAGACTGACGCTGCGCTGTCTATATTATTTATTGATGCCTCAATGCCCGCTGTCTCTCCTGTAAGGTTTACCCCCTCATGGTTATTGGAAAACGACTTTATGAGATTAAGACAATTGGTCATCTTGCCTGAAACAACAGCCTTTGAAAAATCAAATCTGAATTTTTCATCGCCATGCCGCCGGAACTGGTCTACTCTCAATTCAATATTCTTGGTGGCAGGAGAAGTCAGTTGTCCTATCAGCCTGCCCGTTCTCGTCAGAAGCGCCATTTCTATGCCGTGTTCAAACAACTCATGCACAGCCTGCGTGGTAAATTGGACATTGCCGAATATCAGAACAGCATCAATCTTGCTGCACTGAACGTCAAGAAGCACCTCATCATCCTTCTGCACAATAAGCCTGTCACCGGTCTTGCGAAGGACCGAGCCTTGCTCTGTGAGATATAGATTAGCCATTCACCACTCCCCATTTCTTTTTCAGAAGATACGCGCCCATATTCATCGGCGGTGGATAGTAAAGCACCTTCCGCTCTTTCTTCGGCTTATCAAAAGGAGTCATTATCAAACTCCTGACAAAAATTACTCCGAGATACTTGAAGCCATCGTCAAAGTTTACTATCTCTCCTTCGTCAAGTTTTAAGAGCAGCTTCTCTAACATGTCATTGGTAAATTCAAGCGCGTCCTTTGCCTTCTCAGGCGTTTTACACAGGATAAGAAAATCATCCGCAAACCGCACATACCTTAATTTGTTATTCAGCATCTCTTCATCAAGTTCATCAAGGAAAAGATTGGCAAGAACAGGAGAAATCGGAGAACCCTGCGGAATGCCTTTCTCCAATACCTTTAAATTCTCGCCGTCCTAAACCTCCGCCTTTATCCACATCTCAATGAGCCTGACAACTTCCGCATCCTTGATAAATCTCTTCACCTTCTCAATCATGAGCGCATGATCAACGCTGTCAAAGAATGCGTCTATATCAGCATCAACAACCCATCGATAACCGTCCTCATAATGTCCTTTGATTTTATAAACAGCCTGTTTCACAGAACGCCCTTTTCTAAACGCAAAACTGCAATCCTCAAACTCCTTCTCCAGAATCGGCTCTACCACATGAAGCACAGCAGTTTGTATAATCCTGTCTCTGACCGTCGGAACACAAAGCGCCCTGCCTTCTCCGTTGCCTTTGTCAACGATGATCTTAAGTAGCGGAAGCGGGGAGTATTGTTTGTATTTTATTTCATTCGCAAGCTCAGAAAGGTTTTTAGGAAGGTCAATTTCAAATTCCTCAATCGTCACCCCGTCAACCCCGGCGCAGCCGTGGTTTTCATTCACCTGCAGGAAGGCGGTGGAGAGGGAGGGGAAGCTTAAAATATTGTTGATCATTTTCAGTAAGGATTGTGATCAAATATAACCACATCCCCTGTAACAGGCGAACGATAAGACAACTTCTTTGCTTTTCCATGCAAGGCATGAGCTACGGCAAGATAAAGCCATACGGGAGCTTTGCCTGTTAAAACTATATCGTTTCCTTCACCTGCGAGGTCGAGTGCTTTTTGAATGTATATAGACAGGTCTGAGAGTTTGGCCGTGTCAGAGAAGAAAGTCTCAAGAACGATTGTGACTAACGCTTTCATAATTCAGCATCCATCACATCTTTCAAAAGAGAGTGATCCAAACCTGGAATATAACCCTTATGAAGTTTGGTCCAAAATTCATAATCTCCTGTATGGCTCTTATGATACACTTTTACAGGGATCCAATTATCCAATATGGCTCCAATAGCCACACCAAAAGCAACAGGGCTGGCAATAAAAAGATGGACTTCCGTAGCGCCTTTGTCTGTTAGCTTGGATTTTATTTTTAAAAGCTTATGAAGCAAGTCCTGCATATTATCTTTTGTTATACCTTGTCCACTCGGCAAAAAAAGCGGCTCTATTCCCATCTGTAAGTTCTTATTTTTTAAAAATTGAGATACCTGACCTGATATATCACCAGTACCTATTAACCCTATAGCTATTGCAAAAGGCACATTAGAAACAGCCTGTTCTTCCTGCTGCAATAATGTCTTATATCTTTTAGCTCTCCGCCAAAAAAAGTAAGCTGTGAATAGCCAGGGGAAAACGGATACAAGTTGAACAATGTTTGATATCCTGCCTACGAACTCCCACATTTTATCCCCCTTAAAATTGACCTCATTCAACTAAACCTAAATCGTCGCCCATCCCAAGGGGATCACAGCATTGTCTTGTAACCATACTCGGCGCGACTTTGGCGCTGTCGCATCCCCTTTGTTCAGTCCTGCGTAGTTTCTGACCTTCTTACGTAATTCCTCATCAAGAAGTATAGCGATTGTGGTAGACGTCATCCCTGAGCCAAAACCTATCCTGAAATTAGGGGTGTTGTTCTGATACCATTTTTGCAATTCATGCTTTTCCGAAAAATCTTTTTCAAAACCATGCACATCTCCGGCCCACCTGCTAACGGATGAAAGGATTTCATCTAAATTCTTCGGCAATGAATTAATTTTGTTTCCCCATTTTTTAAACTCGTCAAACAATTTTTTATCCCATGAGATATTGAATTCAAAAATAGCGCCTGCCGGTATACATTCGATCCAGATAATGGTAGGCGGCCCTGCGCTTTCTGTTTTATACTTCCATCCGGAGGTTTCTTTTTTCAGTATATTAACTGGAATCAGTATTGTTTCTACCAGCTCAACCGGATACGCGTCAGCTACATGAAACATCCGGAACCAGTCTGTATTTGGACATCGAGTCTTGATTTTATCACCGGCACTTTTTTTATCCTCAAGCACAAAGGACTCAAGCCATTTTTCCATTCCCCATTGAAAGAACTTTTTCTTAGGTATCTTTTTATCTATGTCTGTTGAAATCCTCTTCTCCACAACCTCCTTAAACTCGGCTAAATTATTATCTTTAGAACTTTTAAGCATGTTATAAAGTACCGCTGTCCTGAATACGCCTTTTAGAGATGTGCCGGGTATGAATATATCCCCCATGCCGTCTCGTATAAAAGGTTTATAGTCCTGTAACCGCTCTACATTCCCTTTAACACCTGTCTTGCTACTCCCGCTCAATCCGGTTAAGACATCTTTATTTAAGGCAACCCTGTTTTGCTGTAAGAATTCTTTGAGTCTGAATCTATGCCCATCCCTGCTAACGGCGTTGTATAAGCATCTATCAGTCTTTCTTTTGATAATAATCGCGACAGCCTTTCTTCAGAGACAGGATATACGTACTGCTCATTATAGATGTAGTCAAAGGGGGTGTATTTTTGATCCACGCTGCCTATATGAATTGGCGATTTGACAGTAAGCCTGCTCTGCTTCGTTTCATAGAGATTATTCATAACTGCCTCCAAGTGGCACTGTAAAGGCATAGCCATAGCGGTAAACATTGTGCGTAAGCATACTATAAGGGTCTGTCTCAGGCGTTACATCTGCGACACGTCCCTTGACATACTCCTTAAATACGCTCCCCTCGGTGATAAAGCCAATTGACTTTCTCTTGAGTGGAAGTGCATGTCGTCCTGAGTTTATCCAGCCTTTTTTCCTTATCACATCGTAAGCGATCAGTTTGTCATCCAAAGAAGCTTCTTCCGCTGTGGATGGATGATACAAAGACAACAAGGTGATCTGTCGGGAGTTGCCCTCCAAAATATCTTTAAATATGCCTGTGACTTCCTGAAATTCAACAACCTTAAACATACCGCATCCGTAGGTCTTTTCACCGCCGAGACCGATATCACCTAAGCCGCTTAAGAGTCGTTTAAAATAGTCCAAAGTAGACAGGTCATTAAATGCCGCAAGTCCGTATAATCCGGCATTTTGATGAAAATATACGTAGCCGGCATGGTAGATTTTGCTCTGCTGCGTAGTCCTGTCAAGGGAGACTCTTGGTCGCATCTCAACCTCAAATGCCTTTTTGTATTTTTCCTGATCATCCTGCATTGAGCAGATATCCGGCTCCGTCAACGCTGATTCGCATGTCCATTTTTTAAACTCCTCTACCGTTAGCCATTTTAGACCTTTTAACTCTTTTCCCATTGTTCTCTTGAGTTCTTTTGGAATGTGGTTGTCTATCATAGGCCGGGGCAGGAAAAAAATATCGCCTGTATAGAGGAAAAGGGAACTTATAAGAATCGGCGGCTGATTGATAAAGCGATTAACAAAATCCGTGGCTGCCTTTCCGCCCTCAAGGGTAGATACGGCATTGACCAAAGCGGAAAACAGGGTATCGGAATTGATGCACTCAGATACATTCTCAAGGTCAATCCCTGTATCTCCGAAATGGGTTGACCCCTGGAACTTTAATTTATAGCGATATATAAGCATGGCTACTCCTATTTTTTATCCCCATTGAAAATTGAGACAATCCCTTCCACATTATCCAGAGTCGTTGCCGTTGCTTGTTGCCCGATTGTATTATCTTTAAGGAAGGCAATGGTCTTGCCTGTGATGTTGCCGTATTTCACATCCACCTTGCCATACCCTCTTGAACCGTGTCCGCCTACGGCATCCATTTTTATAAGTTCAATAGCGAGTTTGATGTGCTTCATATCATCCACGATATGAGCGGCGTCCTCCACATTATAAATAAGCTCAAGCTCAAACTTCGCACCCTTCGGCACCCTCTCAATCTGTCTTGGATTGGCGGCAGATGTAACCCTGTCTATGGCGTTTTCAAACTTCCATTCAGTATATTGCAATCCGGTATCAATGTCAGAGAGTCTTGCCATGCTGTCTCTCGTGAGATAAAGGTCTCGCACTATCAAACGGGCAGGGAAGTTACTACCTTCCTTGTCATTTTCTTTTTTACCTGTCGCCCCAAATACTCTACAAACTTCACACTTAATGGCTGTTTCTGCATTATTACAAACATGAATCTTAACATCAGAACCAATAGGGCGATTAGGTATTGTAGCCAGTGCCTTTTCAAGCAATGCTCTCATCTTGCCTTTCAACGAACTGCCGGGGATGTATGGTTCTCTGGTTACAGGGTCTCTCACCACAGGAGAGTCTATCGCCCCAATCTCCATGTTTTCCCTTGATGCACCGATGTGCATACCTGTAAGGCATTCAAGAGTACCTGAAATTATGATTTTACCCAAAAGATTTCTATACATGGTTAATCCTCCCCTTTATAAAATCTGTGATATGCTACGATAGCTTCTACAAACCTTAACAGGTGTTCAAAATAATGATATTCCTTACAGCCCTCAGTTATCGCTGGTTTCATCACTTCATACAGGAAAGTAAGATCGCTATCCCTACCAGCGGCATAGGCTACCTTCACTTGTTGTAATAAAACATCAGAGGGATTGAAAATTTCATTAGATTTTATCCTTCTCAAACTGTCGAGGTATCTGCGGATTTGAGAAGTGCTTATTCCATAGGCTTTAAGAAGCAGGCCCATAAGTTCGGATGAATCATTTAAAAGTTGCGCTGCCTCCTTTGTGGAAACAAAAACTTCTTTGCCATCTATCTTTTTCTTTTTCTCAAATTGAAAAATCTGAGGTATACAATTTATTATTTTCTCATGAAGTTTATCTCTCGACAAATCCTTTTTGAGAACATCTCTCTTTTTCAGGAATGTCTTTTGATCATCATCATTAAATTTGATTTTATAATCATTTTCTGCTTGCGGTAAGTTTTTTCCTAATTCGTGCTTATGAGTCTTTGTATTGAATGTAATTGCTCTCAGTGCAACATTGTATTTCTTGGCTTTATTGATAGCATCGCTAATTGTTTTATCACTCATTTTCATCTCCTCCTTTTCTCATCAGCATCAGCGTCCACATTGAGACTGCTGAAAAAGACTGGCATTAAGTTTGCATAAATAAAGCAAACATAAAGTCAGGAGGGACGATGATAAAGAAGGATTACGGGCAGGTCAGTTTCTACAGCTATATATACGACGCGGTAATACCGAAAGACCA
>JACRPZ010000054.1 GCA_016222905.1 Nitrospirota bacterium | reverse complement strand
TTTCGGTATTACCGCGTCGTATATATAGCTGTAGAAACTGACCTGCCCGTAATCCTTCTTTATCATCGTCCCTCCTGACTTTATGTTTGCTTTATTTATGCAAACTTAATGCCAGTCTTTTTCAGCAGTCTCAATTTGTAGCTCATTTTCTCCTTCACTGCTTGCCTGTGTGATATAATCAGGTTCAAAGAAATATTGATAAGGTGAGCTAAAAAAAATGTCAAAACCTATAGTTGCAATAATTGGAAGGCCAAATGTCGGGAAATCCACGCTCTTTAACAGGATAGTCGGGAAAAGACGTGCAGTTGTTGAGGATTTGCCCGGGATTACGAGGGACAGGCTTTATGAAGAGGTAGCATGGAATGATAAGGCTTTTCTTATTGTAGATACGGGCGGGTTTCAGACAGAGTCTGATGAGGATATTATCAGGCAGGTAAAGAAGCAGGCTCTTGTCGCGGTTGAGGAGGCAGATATTATCATTCTGCTGATGGATGCAGAAAGCGGGCTCATGCCTTCAGATATTGAGTTGACCGAACTTCTTAGAAAATACAATAAAAAAGTTTTTTACGTTGTGAATAAGATTGATGGTCCGAAGAAAGAGACGAAACTCCTATATGATTTTTGTCAGCTTGGAGTTGACCTCTTGCCAATTTCCGCGCTGAAAGGGTATGGATTTGATGTTCTTAAAGAGAGTATCTTCGACTTGCTGCCGGAAGGGAAGGGGGAGGCGTCTGAATTTCCAAAGATTTCCATTGTTGGAAGGCCGAATGTTGGAAAATCGACCCTTGTTAATTCCCTGCTTGGCAGCGAGAGGATGATCGTCAGCTCGGTGCCCGGAACCACAAGGGATGCTGTGGATTCGATCTGCTCTTACTATAAAAGAAAATATATTATTGTTGATACGGCGGGCATACGCAAGAAAGGACAGATGGCAAAGAGCGTGGAGCAATATTCCTTTCTTGGAACAGTAAGAAACATTCAGGACTGTGATGTTGCCCTGATCGTGCTTAATGCTGAAGAAGGCGTAGTTGAGATGGACCAGAGGATAGCGGGATATGTTTATGAAGCAGGCAAGGGTGCTATTATACTTTTTAATAAATGGGACACTGTAGATAAGGATGAGGTGTCAATCAATGACATGGAAGAAAAGATATACCGGAAGCTCTGGTTTATGCGGTACGCTCCAATCTTGACCATATCCGCCATCAGCAAACAAAGGGTCACCAAGGTCTTTTCAATGATTGATAAGGTGATTGCTGAAAGCTCAAAGAGAATCACCACTCATGAACTGAACCTGTTTCTCAAAGATGCGCTTAACGTAAAGTCCCCTCCCTTAGTTAAGGGCAGAAGGGTGAAAATTTATTATATTACCCAGGCGAGGACAGACCCTCCGGGTTTCGTGCTCTTTACAAATAACAAGGAGGGGATCAGTTCCCAGTATATAGCATTTCTTGAGAACAAACTTAGAGAACGCTTTTCGTTCGAGGGCGTGCCCGTGAGATTTTTTGTTAGACAGAGGGAGAGCGAAGGAAAGAGGAAGCGGTAAGGTGGAGCTGTTAAAAATCATAGGCAAAAGCATAACGGCTTTTATAAAGGATGATTGTTTTTATCTTTCGGCTGCAATCTCGTACTTTCTGATAGTGGCATTAGTCCCGCTGAGTCTCTTAATCGTTTCCCTCTTCGCTTACTTCCTTGGACAAAATCAGGATATATATCAATTTGCGCTCTCAAGGCTTATCAGCTTCTTCCCGACGGTTACGTCCGGCATTACAAATGAGCTGAGAAACATAATTATATATAAAGGCATAAGTCTTATAACGCTGCTTATTTACGGTTTTATTTCCCTCCAGCTCTTCTATTCCATAGAGCATGCCATGAACGCAATATTCAAGGTTCCCCAAAAGAGACACTTTCTTTTATCAATATTCTGGACTATCTTTACTGTGACGCTCTTAATTATTTTTCTGTTTCTCTCTTTTGCGCTAAGCTCTGCAGTTGGCCTCTTAAAGGGATACTCTTTAAACATAATCGGTATTGAGGTCGGCTATAAGGCTGGGATTTTCTTTAAATATATTGTCCCATTTATTCTTGTATTATCAACATTTACTGCTATATATGTAATTATGCCGGCCGTAAAGGTATCGCTGAAAAATGCTTTTAAAGGAGCGCTATTTGTTACAATTCTGTGGGAATTAGCCAAGTATTTTTTCACCTGGTATGTAAAGAATGTAATACATTTCGGAGCAATATACGGTTCACTGACTACATTTATCCTTTTTCTCCTATGGATGTATTACTTGTCATGCATCTTTCTTCTTGGAGGAGAGTTTGTAAAGAATCTAAGCCGGAGGGCGTAACATGCATCAATTTATAAACAAGGAAGTAGAGGTTGTAACGTCCGAGACTTTATACAGGGGAATTCTTATTGAAATAGGAGAATCCGAGATTCAGATGCAGTCTGAAAACGGATGGATTTCAGTTCCTATGGAGAGGATTCTTGATATAAGGCTCAAAGATTGATTGATAAGGCAGAAAAGCAAAAACCCCCTTGCTCATGCAAGGGGGTTTTTGGCGGTTAGTTACAACTTAGTAACATTGACAGCCTTGGGACCTTTATCGCCCTTCTCAACATCAAAGCTGACCCTGTCGCCTTCGGCAAGCGACTTAAAGCCATCACCTTGAATCGAAGAGTAATGAACAAAGATATCGCTTCCTTCCTCTCTTGTGATGAAACCAAAGCCTTTTGAGTCGTTAAACCATTTTACTGTTCCTTCTGCCACTTCTTTCCCTCCTTGAAAATTAAAGCCATATTATAAAAAAGCCGCAAAGCTCAAAGTCTTTGCGGCATCCCCAGATCGAAAACATGATCCAAACGATTGAACAAACACTTCTTAACGCTTGAAATATTTTTAACACAATTGATAATTGTTAGTCAATAGTCAATCGTTAAATTGCATCCTCGCCGCTTTCGCCCGTTCTTATCCTTATAATATTTTCAATCGGGTAAACAAAAATCTTGCCGTCCCCTATCTCCCCGGTCTTAGCCTCTTTCTGGATTACGGATATTGCCTGATCCACCAGTGTGTCCGGTATGACGATCTCTATCTTCAGCTTTGGGACGAAGTTTACATCATACTCTGCGCCTCGGTAGAATTCCAGATGCCCTTTTTGTCTACCAAAACCCTTAACCTCTGTTACAGTCATTCCCTGTACGCCTAATTCATTAAGCGCTTTTTTGACGTCATCCAGCTTAAATGGTTTTATTATAGCCTCTACTTTTTTCATGTTGCCTCCGTTGTTTTTGGATCTTATAGTGTAGAGTTTTGAGTTTGTAAACTCTTTTAACTCTTAACTCTTAACTCCTAACTCTCAACTCGTTACATCGTGTATCCGCTTTCTCCGTGCTGCGCATGGTCCAGTCCTACAAATTCGCTCTGATCGTCAACCCTGAGCCCCATTGTAGCATCAAGCATTTTTAATATAATGAGCGTCATTAAAAAGGAATAAACCCATGCAGCTCCAATGCTTATTAACTGATTCATCAAGAGAGACGAATTTCCGAAGAATAAACCGTCATTCCCTGCTGAATTAATCGCCTTTGATGCAAATAGTCCGGTTGCAATTGCGCCCCATGTGCCGCCTACGCCATGAACGCCTACAGCATCAAGAGAGTCATCATAGCCGAGTTTTGATTTCAGGCTGACTGCAAAGTAGCATAATATTCCTGCTGTGAGTCCGATGACGATTGACGACATCGGCCCTACAAAACCTGACGCAGGAGTAATGGCAACAAGCCCGGCAACCGCTCCTGAGACAGCTCCGAGAGCAGTCGGTTTTCCCCTGTGCATCCATTCAGCTATCATCCATGAAAGGGTCGCTGCCGCAGTCGCGATATGCGTTACAACAAAAGCGGATGTTGCAAGAGCGCCCGACGCAACCGCGCTTCCGCCGTTAAATCCGAACCAGCCGAACCACAAGAGCGCAGCGCCGATAAAAGTCATTGTTACGTTATGAGGCATCATCGGCTCTTTGCCATGACCTTTTCTTTTCCCTATAACAATTGCAGCAGCCAGCGCTGATACACCCGAACTGATGTGAACAACCAGTCCGCCTGCAAAATCAAGAGCGCCAAGATTCCTTATCCATCCGCCAATGCCCCAAACCCAATGAGCAATAGGTACATAGACAAAAGTAACCCAGATCACGAGAAAAACAAGGTATGTGCTGAATTTAAAGCGTTCTGCAAAGGCCCCTGTAATAAGCGCAGGAGTAATGACCGCAAACATCATCTGGAATATCATGAATGCCTGATGCGGGATCGTAGCTGCGTAATCAGGATTTGGCTCAAGCCCGACACCATTTAAGCCGATCCAGTCGAAATTGCCGATGACGTGCCCTACGTCCGGCCCGAATGCCAGACTGTATCCGTAAAGCACCCATATAATTGTAACAACGCCGAGAGCAATGAAGCTTTGCATTATTGTTCCCAGCACATTTTTACGTCTGACCATGCCGCCGTAAAAGAGCGCAAGCCCAGGGGTCATCAGCATAACAAGAGCAGTTGAAATCAAAACCCATGTGGTGTCGCCTGTATCAATCTTTGAAGCAGGCGCAGCCGCTTCAACCGCTGCCGGAGATGAAGCCGCAACCTGCGCCTCTTCCGCAAAGCCAAGGCTTGCAAAACTCAACAAGCCGAACATCATCAAAATACTTAATAATCGTTTCATCTCATTACCCTCCCTTTCTTAAAAGTCTATATCCAACTGTACGGTTGCAGTAGGTTTGTATGTGCTTTCATTGTATATGTCATAGCCGAATATCACGCCTACGTTTGGAGCAAATTTCCATGCAGCGCCAAAGCTCAATGCGCCGTAACCGTTTTTCCCTCCCTGATAATCAACAGCAGCCCAGAGCTTGTCTGATATTTCCGAGATGGTTCGGTCCCATGATAGAAGCAGGCCGCTATTATCTTCCTTCCCGTCAATGTCGAGCAGAAGATCTTCATTGCCAGTGTAGTATCCTGCAGAAATTCGCCCGACTTTACCGAAGGTCTTTGCAACAAGACCGTAGATAATGTTGTAGTCGGTTACATCACTCTCTGTCCCGAAATCATATCCTCCTACGGCTATTGCCGGTGAGCCCTCAAACAACGCACCTTCCGGTGTGCCGACCTTTACGTTAAACAGCAGGGGATACTTATGATTGCCGTTGGCATCCCTGTAATCTACCCCGACCTCGGCCTGAACTTTCTCAAAAGGCAATACGCCGACGGTTAAGCCTAAATTTGTGACAGTCGCTTCCAATACACCGTCCTGGCTTTCGGTCTTGATATAAGTGTCAAGCCCAAGATGCAATTTTTTGAACGCCTGAATGTCGGACGATGGAATCCATATCTGTGTTGACGGCGTGGCATTAGCAATGCCGGTAAACATCACAAGCAAAATCATTTTTGCTGCAAAGACTTTGAAAATTTTCATGTTACCCTCCTTTTTTATTCCGCAGGCTAATGCCCGCGTTTATTATTTATATTGCCAGAACCGTGCCAGGATGAAACCCTTTGTATTTAAATGGTTCTGATCTTAAATCAAGTTACATTAATGTCATTTAAAAACAATATTGTAGGGACAATTTTGTACCCACCCCTTTTTTAAATATCGTAGTACAGGAAGAACTCGTAGGGATGCGGCCTCAGCCTCAGTTGGTCAACTTCGTTTGTCCTCTTGTAATCAATCCATTTCTGAATTGCGTCTTCTGTGAAGACGTTTCCTTTTAGCAGGAACGCGTGATCTTTCTCAAGAGCGTCAAGCGCCTCGTCAAGGCTGCCCGGCATCTGCGGTATGTTCTTCAGCTCTTCTGCCGGAAGATCGTAAAGGTCCTTGTCCAAAGGCTCGCCCGGGTCAATCTTATTCTCAATTCCGTCAAGTCCTGCCATCAGCATTGCCGAAAAGGCAAGATAGGTGTTGCATGACGGGTCAGGGAACCTCACCTCGACCCTCTTTGCCTTGGGGCTTGCTGAGTAGGTAGGTATCCTTATTGATGCTGAACGGTTTCTTGCGGAGTAAGCAAGATTGACCGGAGCTTCAAAGCCTGGTGTCAGCCTCTTGTATGAATTTGTGGTCGGATTGGTTATTGCCGCAAGCGCCTTTGCGTGTTTAAGCACTCCGCCTATGTAGTATATGGCGAGTTCGCTAAGTCCCGCATAACCATTTCCAGCGAAGAGCGGCTTTCCGCCTTTCCATATGCTCTGGTGAACGTGCATGCCTGAGCCATTGTCTCCGAATAAGGGCTTCGGCATGAACGTAGCGGTCTTGCCGTTACGCTTTGCCACGTTTTTGACGATGTATTTGAAGAGCATGTTCTTGTCAGCCATTTTTACGAGGGAATCGAATCTCATGTCAATCTCAGCCTGTCCTGCAGTTGCGACTTCATGATGTTCCCTTTCAACATAGATGCCGCACTTGATCATCTCCATGACCATCTCTGTTCTTATGTCCACCTGGCTGTCTGTAGGCGGGACAGGAAAATATCCTTCCTTGTGCCGGGGCTTGTAGCCGAGGTTCGGATTCTCTTCTTTGCCCGAATTCCAGATGCCTTCAGAAGAGTCAATAAAGTAGTAGCCGCTGTGGGAATTCTGGTCGAATCTGATGCCGTCAAAGATAAAGAACTCGGCTTCAGGCCCGATGTATGCTGTATCGCCAATGCCTGTTGATTTAAGATACGCCTCGGCCTTCTGCGCTATATATCTCGGGTCTCTTGTGTAGAACTCCTTTGTTATCGGGTCCACAATATTACAGATCAGACTTATCGTGGGATACTTCATGAACGGGTCCATAAAGGCCGTATTCGGATCGGGCATAATGAGCATGTCCGATGTGTTTATAGCCTGCCATCCCCTGATGGATGAGCCATCGAATCCAAGCCCTTCCTCAAATATCTCTTCCTTGAGTTCGTCAATAGGCACGGCAAAATGCTGCCAGATGCCGGGAAAATCAAGGAACTTGAAGTTTGCCATTACGGCTTTGTTCTCCTGAGCCATTTTAAGTACATCTTTTGGTGTCATTCTTTCTCCTCCTTTAGATTTAGTGTTTATTAAATTTTAATATTTCGTTTAAATCCCTCCAAATAGTTACCTCCTCTCTAATTCCATATTTCTTTATCTTGTAACCGATCATCCTTTCCGTAATGCCAAGCTTCCGTGCCGCCTTAGCCATTACCCAGCCACATTCTTTCAGCGATCTGATTATTTCTTCCTTTTCAATTTCTTTTATTTTATCTTTCAATGAATTCATAACCAGGTTCCTCCGGTCATTGTGTATAGCTAAAATTGTGCCAAGATGGAATATATTGTTTTTTAATGGTTTCTGTGCCAAGTTAAGCTACAATTACGTAACTGTACGACAATACTGTAGGTGAAATTTGCAGGTATTGAACTTATGCGGAACAAGAAGGCATAGACTGGCAAAACACTGCGGCACATCCAATACTTTAATTATGGAGATATATTCAGATGCGTCAGGCATTATCTTAATTCTGGTAAATTCTCATCACCTTCTCTATCTCTTTGTCTGTAAATTCTTTGCTGCCGCTGCGTTTTAATTTTTTGACTAAACAGGCGACATCCTTATGCGAGAGCTTTCCGTCTGAGTGCAAAAGGCCTTCAAAGCCTCGTCTGCCGATCAATCTGCTGATGACGATAGTGCGGCCTATCCCGAGGATTTCCGGCGGGAAGGGTTCATAAGTTTCTGGGTTTTTCATAACAGAGGCGCTGTGTATGCCGCCTTTATGTGAGAATACGTTTCTGCCCACTATAGGCCGTGAGTATTCAATTGGCGAACTTGTGAATCTTGAAACCATTGCTGAAAGTTCAGGCAGCAGCTTCAGATCCCAGATATTATTCACTTCATACAGTTGCCTGAGCGCCATACAAACCTCGGCAAGCGCAGCCACACCGGAGCGTTCTCCCAACCCATTAATGGAAACATCAATTGCCCGCGCTCCTGCTTCATATGCTGCAAGCGCATTTGCGGCGGCCAGTCCAAAATCATTGTGAAAATGGGCATGCATATCTGCTGTGATATATTTCTTGATGTACGCGATCAATTCCTTTGTCTTAGACGGAGTTAATATCCCAACAGTATCGGCAAGGCATATTCTGTCGGCTCCTGCAGCAACCGCCATCGCATAGAGGTCAATTAATTCCTTCCTGCCGGTTCTCGAAGCATCCTCACAGGTGAAACGCACCTTAAGGCCGCAGTCTTTTGCATACTTAATGGTATTCAGAATATTAGTGAGAACAGTTTTTCTGTCTGAGTGCAGCCGGTAGTCAAGGCTGAACGAATTAATGCCTGAAAATATTCCGGCCCATGCTGTATTGCATTTTCTGATAATGTCTATGTCTTCTTTTTTGGCCCGAGCATGAGCAACTGTCTGAGCGCGTAATCCCAGCGAGGAAATTTCTGCAACAGCCTTTCTTATGGAAGGCGACGCAACAGGGTGTCCCAGTTCAATATAATCAACTCCAAAGGCGTCGAGTTTTTCAGCAATCTTTATTTTTTGTGCTGTGGTAAAAAGAATACCTCTTGATTGTTCGCCCTCGCGCAGGGTTGTATCGAGTATTTCTATTTTATTGTTTTGAAACATAATTTCTGTCTTCATTATTTCTGTTTCCTCCCTCTTAATTTAAGGGGGAAAGAGGAGGTTAAAGGATTCCAGATGCGCTTCACTATCTAATTCAGATTCCCGCACACCCTGCACTGAATATCTCTTTTTATATTCAGTTTTCTGAAATCCAGATCCAGAGTGTTGAATACCAGCATTTGAGAACGCAGGGGTTTTCCATATCCTGTCAGGAGCTTTATAGTCTCGATACTCATCAGGCAGCCGAGTACGCCAGACACTGCGCCAAGCACCGGGAAACCAAGCTCTTCCCACTCCGGGTTATCTTCAGGATACAGGCAATTAAGACAGGAAGTTATTCCGGGAATAACATTAAAAAGATACCCCTCCATGCCGTTCATGGCAGCCTCAACCATTGGTATCTTCTTATTGACACAGGCATTGTTTAAAATTCTCCTCTCGCGGAAATTGGGCCGGGCGGAAAGCGCTATCTGAATTCCGTCGAGAAGCCTCTCAACATTGCCCTCTGATGTCCTTTCATTAAAGACCTCAACCTCAACATCGGGATTTATTTCTTCAATTGTCCTCATAGCTTGCTCAACCCTGCTTCCTCCAATCCAGTCATGCCTCATCAAAATCTGCCTGTTCATGTTAGAGAGTGTCAGATTGCCGTAATGGGCGAAGACCATCTTTCCTATCCCGGCAACAGCAAGATATATTGCCGCGGTTCCGCCAAGGCCGCCGATGCCTGCTATAAGCGCGGTTGAATCTTTCAGCTTACGCTGATGTTCCTCAGTGAACCCGTGAAGCATCAATTGCCTGCGGTAACGCTCCATTTCTATTTCAGACAGTTGACTGCTTTTTTCAATTAATAATTTCACAATATTCCTCTCCAATCCTTGCATGCAGAACTTCAAGCTCCATATCTTTATCTTCATCAAGCGTTCCGCAGGCGTCCGCTCTGCATTGCCTGCAATGAGTCATCTGGGGAATGTGTTTCCCGCATTTTTTACGCATCATATTGACGGCTTCATGAGTCGGCCTCCGAAGATTCTCAAATTCAGCCTTTGGGATCAGCGGCATGATATTCATTAAATCCGCACCCCTGTGAGCGGCAAACCATGCGATAAAGGGGATCTCATCGTCATTAACGCCAGGAATAAAAACTGTGTTAACCTTCACAATAAGCCCTTTCTCAACAGCCGCGCTGATCCCTTCCCATTGATTGCTCAATAAACATTCGGCGGCTTCTCTCCCTTTATAAAGCTTGCCTTTATACGACACCCATGAATATATCTTTTCAGCCATCTCAGGTGTTACTGCATTTATGGTCACAGTCAAGCTGCTTACCCCTGCCTCTACCAGATCATTAAGCCTGTCGGAAAGCAGAAGCCCGTTTGTTGAGACACAAAGTGTCAATTCAGGATATTCCCTGTGAATCGCACTGAATGTCTCAAATGTCGCGTCATTTGCCAGAGGGTCTCCCGGCCCTGCTATGCCTATAACAGTCAGTCGCTCGTTTCTTTCAACTAATGACCTGACTCTTTCTAATGCTTCTATCGGATTTAAAATCCTGCTCGTGATGCCGGGCCTTGATTCATTGGCGCAGTCAAATTTTCTTAAGCAGTATTTACACTGAATGTTGCAGGCAGGCGCGACAGGCAGATGAATTCTGCCGAATTTATTGTGCGCCTGCTCTGAAAAGCAGGGATGAGTACTAATGATGTGCCTTTTATGCTGGACATTGGTAATCATATCTTGACCTCCATTTATTCTTTAATATCAAAATGCAATATCAATGCCAAAGGCAACTTAATGAAATTAAACAAAACTCATTTTAAGGATGAAGACAATAATGTAAGATTGAAACATTTTTGTGCCGAGATTTACTGCGAATAATCTTTTTTAAACGAGAATAAGTTTCAGTCCTGCAATGACGAGGAGAACGGAGAGAAGCCGTCTGATGGTCATGTTATTTAGGCTTCGGCTGCCGTACTCTGCGCCGATCCACCCTCCTGCCATAACGGCAACTGCCCATACCGGGATTGGGCCGGGAAGCGCGCCAGCTTTTGACATACTTCCAATAAAACCGGATATGGAATTCACAAGGATGAATGCCGCGGCTATACCTGAGGCCTGTCTGGTTTCAGCCCAATTCATAAGAAGCAGGAGAGGACTCAGGAAAATCCCCCCACCTACGCCTGTCAGTCCCGAAACAAAACCGATGACACTTCCGGCAGCAATGGCGAGCAGATGCGGAAGAGCTTTTACTGGGGAAGGGCGGACTGCAAAGGTTGCAACGAAGATGCGGTATGCAGAGTAAATCAGTACGACTCCAACTATCATCTTATAAACATGTCCGGCAGGCATAATCCTTCCGCCAATGAATGCAAATGGCACTGATGTGCATGCAAACGGCCAGAAATGTCGCCATGAAAAAGCGCCTGCCCGGTAAAACTTTACTGTTGCTATTGCGGCCACCAGAATGTTGAGCACAAGGGCCGTGGGCTTCATGACAGCAGGCTGCATCCCTGCCAATGCCATTGCCGCAAGGTATGCCGAGGCCCCGGCATGCCCGACTGAAGCATACAGTACAGAGGCAATGAAGAACATAATCGTAAGCAATAGAGCTGGTGTGACAGCGGCTGTTTCAATCACTATGACTTTACTCCTTATTCCCCGCGCTATTTTATCTTACATCGCTTCTGAATTCACACCTCAGCATGCGTATGACATCTCTTTGTGCAGGTTTTTGAACATGCCTCACAGCCGATGCAGTCTTCAGGATACGCAATGGACATTACCTTGTTGCCCATGTCATCTCCGAATTCGTCTTCACCCTCAAAGGGCTTTTCAATCAACTCAAGCACCTTTCTGCTGCAAACTTTGTAACAGCGTCCGCAGCCGATGCATTTGTTCACGTCAATTGATTCTATAAATCTCGGCGTCCAAGTCTGTCCGCCTCTTGTGTAGTTTATAATCGGCATAGTGCTCTCCTTTGTTCTAAGTAAACCTTACGTTACATAGAATACGTTTGTTTAAGTTTGTCATTCCCGTGCCTAAAGCACTGTTGGCAGTCCTTTAGCGGGAATCCAGACTTCCGCGCTTCAACGCTTATGAAATCGCCTCTCCATCCATCTCGCCCGTCCTCACCCTTAAAGCGCCTTCTATAGGCGAGACAAATATCTTTCCGTCTCCGCGTTTGCCTGACTGGTTGACCTTAATAATTGACTTCACAAGCTTGCTCACAACATCATCAGGCACAATTAGTGTGAGCATTCTCTTCGGCACATAAAGGGCGACCTTCGGCAATGTATGTTCAAGCGCATACGTGGATGGAGTCGGTTTTAATTTAACTGTCGTGCAGAAACTCTCGGGCATTTCAGAATCCATCTCCGCGCACATTGCGCCTTTTTGTTTTCCTCTTCCGTCTACGCTCTGAATTGTCATCGCCGGATAGCCCAACTCATCAAGCGCATTTTTGGTTTCAGGGAGTTTGTCCCTTCTGATAATTGCTGTAATCTCCTTCATCCCGTTAGGCCTCCTTTGGTATCTTTTGCACATAAAGTTTTAAATACATCGTTACAAGGTCTAACGGGATTCATAGCACAGCCTCCCCGGTTCTGACAGTGTAAACAGCATCAACCGGGCTGACGAATATCTTCCCATCACCTATGAAGCCTGTCTTTGCCTTGCCCTCTATTATCCCGATCACTTTTCCAACATCTTCAGTAGCAACAACTGTCATGATGAGGGTTTTTGGAAGTTCGTCATAATGCACCGGCCCCACCTGAAGTCCCTTTTGTTTTCCCCTTCCGAATACCGGCATTTTTGTGAGTGACGGAAATCCGGCTCCCTCCAATGCCAAAACCACCTCCTGCTCTTTTTCCGGCCTTATAAAAGCCCTGATCATTTTCATCTTTCTTTCCTCCTTTTAAATAGTTATCATCTTCTGTTATTTCCGCTTACTGCGGAATCCAGGTGTTCCTGTTTGTCATGCCCGAAGGTCTTAATCGGGCATCCAGTTCCTTGCCTCTGGATTCCCGCTTTCGCGGGAATGACGCAAAGCGAATACTAACCGCTGAGCATCGCCTTTCTTAGCCACGGCGGCGGAGAGCCTTTTATTGTCTCAAACAGTTTATGCATTGATTCCTCAATAGATGCTGTCTCTTTTATCTTTATCGGCATGATGCCCTTTTTCACAAGCCGCGCTGCTGAAGGCCCGCCAATTTCCGTGAGATAGATGATCTTGCAATCCTCAAGCTTATCTACTTTTATCTGAACAATGTCGTCATGGATCTGTCCCCTGCCTTTTGTTTTTTCTATCACCACATCCCTGCCGTCAGCAAACTTTCTTGTCTCAAGAAATACGTAACCATCCTTCATCAATTTGTATATGACAAACATCCCAGCCCTGCCGAAATGTTCATCCACATTTATTCCGTCTGTTGTCGCAAATGCTACCTTCATGATTCCACCTCCTGTCTTTAAAAGATCTGATTTCGTTCGCAATATTCCGCCACATCATCAATCACCTGCAATATGGAACGTGCCGCCTGTTTTAAGACATCTTTAAATTTATCCATCGCTCTATCCTTTCCTCAAAAGCAGATTTGCCGCTTCATTTATCATCGCAAGAGTTCCTCTGTATCCAATGGTAATTCTTGAACTGTTACCTATGACTTTATAAACAGGGAATCCCGTTTGATACAATGGAACCCCCAGCCTCTTTGCCGTATCTTCAGCGTGTGAGTTTGAAATTAGCAGGTCATAATCACCATCTATCGAAAACAGGTCAGAGACAACCACCTCTTTCGCAATAATATTTCCTGAGCTCTCCGTATTCTGAGGAATTACCGCAAGGGTTACCTCTGCGCCAATCTCATTGATCCATCTTGAAGTCTGAATAGACAGGTCAGGCTCAAGCGCGATACACACCTTTTTGTCTCCGAAATAGAAATGCGCATCCCGCATCCCGTCGATCAGGATTCTCCTCTGTCTGTCGTATCTGGCAGGAACGGGATTGCCGCTCAGAAATGAAAGCATCTGCATGAAGATTTCCACATCCCTGATCCCTGAAAGGCTTTCAAACACCGTATACTCAATGCCGCATATTTCGTTCAACAACTTCGCGCACGGTTCCATGCTTTTCCCTATCGCAATTGTGAACGCAGCCTGCGCCATTGTCTTTATGTCCTTAACATCAGTCCCGCCAGCGGAAAGAGGTGAAAAGCCCTGTCTGCTGCCGTCAAGCGCGGAGAGGTCTGGGAATATGACCGGCTTTAATCCGAATGATTCAATGACTTCCCTCAGCTCGGTAAAATCTGCAGGGGTCAGATGAGAGCCGACAAGGACATTGACAAGACGCTCGTCAGTCAAGGGTCTGGCATCAGCAATATTTTTAGGCACTACAGACTCAATGATGTTCTCAACTGCTTTTGCGTAACCGCTCTCAAGCCCGCCTTCATAATCAGGAGTCGGGACATGGATAACAAAATGTTCTCTATTTTCACTTCCGACTTCAGACTTCAGACTTCCGACTATTCCCTGCACATCATCACCCTTTACCTCAGAGAGTCCTGAAGTCAGAACTCCGATAAGATCCGGATCATTTTTCTCTATGATCCCATTGACTGTCTTAACTAAATTCTCATCACTGCCCATCACCACGGCTTCAGCAAACAGCTTTGTGCTTTGAAGCGCGATGGGCTCTCTGAAATGCTTCGTCAATAAAACCTTTGCAAGAAAGTTACAGCCCTGCGCGCCATGAATGACCGGAATTGAATTATTGATCCCCTGAAACGCGATAGCAGCCCCGATGGACTGGGAGTGTTTCAACGGATTAATAACAATTTCCGATTTCGTCTTTACTTCAGACTTCCGGCTTCCGGCTTCTGATTTCCCTTTGTAAAACCGGATGCTGTTGCTTATCTGCTCAGCAAGATTAATTAACCCTTCATATCCCGCATATGCTGTATGCCTTTCCTGATTCACATCCACAAAAGGAAAGCCTTCCTTTATAGCGAGATACTGATTCCTTCCGCCTGCAACGAGGATGTCGGCGTTGCTCTCTTTCATGAGCCTCAAGAGGTTCTTAGGCATCACATCTTCAACAAGCGGCGCATTTTCTCCTAATATCTCTTTCATCTTCTCTTCGTCCTCAAATGTGCTCTTCTTTGTGCCAACGGCAACTATCTCGATCCCCAGATCCATGAGCGCGGAAATGAATGACCAGCTCTTCACCCCGCCGGTATAGAGCACAGCTTTTTTGCCTTTGAGATGAGAGTATGATTCAAGCTTTTTATTAAGCTGTCTTTCTTCTCTTGCAATAATATCCTCAATTTTTCCATGCAACTCTGAACTCTTAACCCCTAACTCCAAACTTATTCTCTTTAGCGCCTTTGTCATCTCTGTCTTACCAAAGAATGAAACTTCTATATAAGGAATGCCGTATCTCTTCTCCATCTCTTTTGCAACGTTTATCAATGCACGGCTGCAAACAACTACATTCAGCTTTGCATGGTGTGCGTATGTTACCTCTTCAAAAGTTGAATCGCCCGTGATGCGTGAAAGGATTTGTATTCCAGCTTTTTTTAACACCGGCTCCACAAGCCACAGATCACCTGCGATGTTGTATTCGCCGATAAGGTTGATAGCTCTCTCTTGTTCCCCTCTATTAAGAGGGGTTAGGGCTGTGTTCCTTTTTTCTGGCAATTCCCCTGTCCCTATCACATAGTCAAGCAGCACTTCTCCTGCTATTCTATTCCCGAGGTTCTTCGGCCCGACAAAGCCCGGCGCGTTTACCGGAATGACGCGGATGCCAAGCTCTGCTTCAGCTTTTTTGCATACAGATTCTATGTCCTCTCCTGTCAAACCGCTTACGCATGTGGCATAAACAAATATCGCTTTTGGCTTTGCAGCTTCAAATGTCTTAATGATTGCCGCATACAATTTTTCCTCAGAGCCATAGACAATATCTATCTCATTCATGTCGGTTGTGAAGCCCATCCTGTGCAAATTGCCGGCAGATGACAGTGTGCCCCTGCCTTCCCAAGTGTTGCCGCAGCAGGCAATAGTCCCATGAACAATATGCGCTGTATCCGCAATCGGCTGAAGCACTATCATTGCTCCGTCAAAGGCGCATGACTCTCCGCCCCGCGAACGGCATACCTTGTCCTTCTTTTCTGAAGAGCATCCGCTTTCTGTTAATTTATCTATGTTAGTTATCATGATATTGTCTTTCCCTGCCACTTAACACCCCGGCCCTCGGCCACCCCTCCTAAAATAGGCGGGGATCTTTGGCATCAACTCCCCTTAGTTAAGGAGGGGTAGGGGTGGTTTGTAAGTTCATTGCCTCACCTGATCACATCAAAGCTCGTTGTATCCATCGTCTTTCTGTCCATCTCATCAAGCACATTATTGACGATCAGCGTCACAAGGTTCAGCGCTCCCTGATAACCGATGACCGGATACCGGTGGAGATGATGCCGGTCAAAGAGCGGGAAGCCGATCCTGATAAGCGGCGTCCCGGTGTCGCGTGTTAGAAATTTCGCATAGGAATTCCCGATAAGGATATCAACCGGCTCAGTGAACAGGAGAGAGCGCATATGCCACATATCCTTTCCTGTGTATACCTTGCCGTTTACGCCGAAGGGGCTTGACGCAAGCAGTTCATTCGCTTCCGCCTCGAAGTGCTTGTCTCCATTGGTGCAGATAATATGAACAGGCTCACCGCCCATCTCCATGATGAGACTCATCATCCCAAGCAGGATGTCAGGATCGCCGACAAGGGCAAAACGTTTGCCATGAACGTAAGGGTGCGAATCAACCATCGCATCTACCGCGCGTCCGCGTTCTGCCTCGATCGCAGCCGGGACCGGCTTGCCTGTGAGCTTACTTAGCTCTTCAAAGAATGCGTCCGTGTTCCTGATGCCGATCGGTGAAAGCGTGAGCGTCTTCTGTCCCCATTCCTTCTGGATGTAATCCATAGTCTTCACGGTTGAGTACTTCTGCAATGCGATTGTCCCTATTGCATTCACCGCATCCATGGCTTCAGGAATCGGAGTTCCGCCGGGATATAGCTTGTATTCACCTGTGTTCGGCGAATCAAAGGTTTCGCTCACATCCGCCAGCAGTGTAAATTCAACTCCCATCATCGCCATCAGCCGTTTGATTTCGTGGTAGTTTCCGGTATAGGTATCGAATCCAGGAATGATATTTATCTTCCCGTTAGATTCGCCCTTCTTTCCTTCTGAAAGCGTCTTCAAAATACCCTTCAGCATATTATCGTAGCCAACAATATGAGACCCCACAAAGCTCGGGGTGTGAGCAAACGGCACAGGCAGTTCCTGCGGGATAACGCCCTTCTCTCGCGCAGTCTTGATGTAGGAGTTCAGGTCGTCGCCTATCACCTCTGCCATGCAGGTCGTTGAGACCGCAATCATCTTTGGCTTGTAAAGGGCATAGGTGTTCTCCAGACCTTCGAGCATATTGTTCAGACCTCCGAACACAGCTGCATCCTCGGTCATGGATGTGGAAATCGCGGCAAAGGGCTCCTTGAAGTGCCTGCTCAGATGGCTTCTGAAATAGGCGACACAACCCTGGGCGCCCTGCACAAAGGGCATTGAGCCATCAAATCCCGACGCGCAGAATACCGCGCCAAGGGGCTGACATGCCTTTGCAGGATTGATCTTAATGTTCTGCCTTGCAAAGTTAAGCTCTTTGTATTCCTCTGTCTTTGTCCATTCCGAAACCTCTTTCACCTTATCTGCAGGCCATGGGTTTTCGAATTCTTTCTTGCGTTCGAACTGGGCTTGATACTCAGGCTCAAGAAACAGGTCGCAGTGGTCTTTTATTTTTATTGTGCTCATTTCTTCCTCCTTATAAGACTCCAGGTCGGGCTGTTCACCGTCATGTCCATATCACGCGCAAAGACCGGGAAACCGTCAAAGCCGTGGTAGGGGCCGGAATAGTCCCATGAATGCATCTGCCGGAAGGGGACTCCGAGTTTGTGGTATGAATATTTTTCCTTGATGCCTGAGCCGACCATGTCCGGCTTGAGCCTGCGCGTAAACTCTTCCAGTTCATACAGTGTGGCGTCATCCATGATCACAGCGCCTTCTTTCATCTCAGGATAGGTGCGCTTATAATCATCGCTGTGGCCGAATTCGTAACCCGATGCCACCACTTCCATGCCGAGGTCTTCATAGGCGCCGATAGTGTGACGGGGACGGAGACCACCAACATAGAGCATCACCTTCTTGCCTTCGAGCTTCGCTCTGTACTGCTCAATGATCTTGTCCATGACCGGCTTGTATTTTGCGATTACCGCTTCCGCATTCTTTTGTATTTTCTCGTCGAACTTTGCCGCGATCTTCCTGATGCTGTCATAGGTCTTAGTGGGGCCGAAGAAGTTAAACTCCATCCAGGGAATGCCGTACTCCTCCTCCATGTGGCGGCAGATGTAGTTCATCGACCGGTAACAGTGGATCAGGTTTAGCTTCGCCTTGGTCGCGATGCCGATCTCATTGATCGTTGCATCTCCCGTGTACTGGGATATTACGCGAAGGCCCATCTCTTCGAGAATTTTGCGCGAGGCCCATGCATCGCCGCCGATGTTATAGTCACCGATGAGGGCTACATCATAAGGGGTCGAGGTTTCAAGCTTGCCCTTGCCGAGGACATAATCCTTGATGGTATCGTTGGCAATATGGTGGCCAAGTGACTGGCTCACTCCCCTGAAACCCTCGCATCTCACAGGAACGATCGGGTATTTAAATTCCTTTTCTACACGTTTTGACACAGCCTCTATATCGTCTCCGATGAGGCCGACCGGACATTCAGAAAGTATGCCGATCCCGTTTGCGAGAGGGAAGAGCCCCTTGAGTTCGTGCAGCGCAAGGTCGAGGCCTTTGTCCCCGCCGTAGACGATATTCTTCTCCTGGAAATCTGTAGTGATGTGCATGGTGCCGAAGGTATCAATGCCGGTCTGTCCGTTATAGTAGTTGCGGCGCGACCACCATGAGTACTGGCCGCAGCCGACCGGGCCGTGGCTGATCGTGATCTGGTCTTTCACCGGTCCCCAGACAACTCCCTTGGCGCCTGCATAGGCGCAGCCGCGTACAGTCATAACACCGGGGCGTGATTTTACATTGGATTTAACCTGGCAGGCGCTGCATTGGCCTGACGGGTCGTTAGCCGCAAGATGCTTTGCCCGGTCCTTCTTCGATTTCTCCGGATATGCATCAAGGATCTCCTCTATCATCTTTTGTGTATCTTTAATAGCTGTGCTCACATTGCCTCCTTTAGTAGTTCGTAAGCGGGAAAGTAAATGATTTAACTTCCGCATTTTTCTTCTTCATTACGCGACAGCCTCTTCACTCTCCATAATGCCGAAATCCATCAAGAGCCTCTCCAGTTCATCCATAGTTATCGGCGTTGGGATAACGAAGTTCTTGTTATCAGCGATCTTCTTTGCAAGCGTCCGGTATTCGTCTGCCTGCGGGTGATCAGGTGCATATTCGATCACGGTCTTTCTCCGGAGCTCCGCGCGCTGGACCTCGTTGTCCCGTGGCACGAAGTGGATCATCTGGGTGCCGAGCTTGCTCGCCAGCTCAGAGATGAGCTCGTACTCCTTGTCCGTTTCCCTGCTGTTGCAGATCAGGCCGCCAAGTCTTACTCCACCGCTCTGGGCGTATTTAAGAACACCTCGGGAGATATTGTTTGCAGCATACATCGCCATCATCTCTCCTGAGGTCACAATGTAGATCTCCTTTGCCTTGCCTTCCCGGATCGGCATGGCGAATCCGCCGCAGACCACGTCGCCTAACACATCGTAGAAGACAAACTCTGTGTCATCGCCGTATGCGCCGTTCTCTTCAAGGAAATTAATAGCCGTGATCACGCCTCTGCCTGCACAGCCCACGCCCGGTTCAGGGCCGCCTGACTCGGCGCACTTGATGCCCTTGAACCCATGCAGCAGCACTTCCTCGAGTTCGAGATCCTCCACAGTGCCCTTTTCGCGCGCCATGTCCATGACCGTGTTCTGTGCCTTGCGGTTGAGGATGAGTCTCGTAGAGTCCGCCTTTGGGTCACAGCCTATGATCATGCATTTGCGGCCTGCCTCGGCAAGCGCGGCGACCAGGTTCTGGGTTGTTGTTGATTTGCCTATGCCGCCTTTTCCATAAATTGCAATTTGTCTCATACAAAATCTCCTTTCAAGGTTTGTTTTATTGTTTGACCACTTCTATTGCCAGAACTGTGCCAGAGCATAACCACTTGTATTTTATGGTTTCTTAAATGCAGACATACTACAATATTGTGATAATTGAACAATATTGTAAGCTATAAGTTTTGCATCCGACAGTTCAGCAATGAAGCGCAATGTTTTGGAGCGCTGGTGAAGGAAGGTTGAATTTAGATGCCTTTTACGTGGTACAATTAACCGCTGGTTTAAAAGGAGATGAATGAAAATGGAAGCCCTGTCTTTATTCGAGCTTAATCAATTGATCAGGTCTGTTATAGAAGGTTCTATGCCTGAGACTTTTCTCATTACAGCTGAGATCTCCTCCTTTAATGTCAGCAAACACTGTTATCTGACTCTGATAGATAAAGACGGTGATATGACAAGGGCAAAGATGGATGCTGTTATATGGGTTTCGAGATTCACGGTTATCGCCGATGAATTCAGGAAGGCCGCAGGAGTGGAGCTTGCAAAGGGGATCAGGATACTCTTTGAAGCCTCTGTCAGCTTCCATGAAGTGTACGGTCTCAAGCTTAATATCATAAATATTGATCCTTCCTACACCATCGGCGAGATGGCTTCAAAAAGGAGAGAGATATTAGAAAGGCTTATCCGCGAAGGACTGAAGGAGAGGAACAGGTCACTGGAGTTTCCTCTTGTACCCCAAAGAATAGGGATTATCTCATCCCCAAAAGCAGCAGGTTACGAAGACCTGATAACGCACTTAAACGAAAACCCCTATGGTTATAAGTTTAACTGCAAGCTCTATGAGGCAGTGATGCAGGGTGAGAGTGCTGAATCTTCAATTCTTGGAGCGATTGAGAGATGTGGAAGTGATGTCTCGTCGCTTGATGTTGTTGTGATTGTAAGGGGAGGCGGAGGGGAATTTGATCTGCGCTGTTTCGACAGCTACGAGATAGCAAAGGCTATAGCTAATCTGCCGGTTCCGGTTATCTCAGGTATAGGACATGAAAGGGATGTTACGGTGGTTGACGAGGTTTCAAACAGAAGGGGGAAGACACCTACGGCAGTAGCTGATCTTATCATCACGAGAGTGAAGAATTATGAAGACGCAATAAGCCTTCTGGCGCACAGATTTGTTCACGGAGCCAATAAGCTGAACTCTGACCTTGCAGCAAACCTTGCCTATTTAACTAAAGGCATCATCTATTCCCTGAAAATTTTAGAAATGCAAAAACAGCGTATTCTGGAGAATGCTGTCAGATTGAAGGCTTTAACATCAAAAGAAATCGCTGGAAAATTTAATAATCTGGAGGCTCTTTTTTCAAGAGTCAGATTCAACAGCGAGAGAAGACTGCGTTGGGCAAATAAAATGTTAAATGGACTTGAAAACAATCTTAACCATCTGAATCCGCAGAATGTTCTCAAAAGAGGATACAGCATAACTTATATCAATAATAAGGCGGTTACCTCAGTCTCCGGCATAAAGAAGGAAGAGATGTTGAGGACAGTTCTATATAAAGGCGAGATTGTAAGCATAGTGGAAAGCACAAAACGTGACAACGATGTCTGAGAGGTAAGATATAAAGGAGGCGGTTATGAATAAAACCCCGGGCTATAAAGATTCCATTGAAGAACTTGAATCCATTGTTGAGGAGATTGAGAACGAGACGGTTGATATTGATGTATTGGCTGCAAAAGTAAAGAGAGCGACCTTTTTAATAAAATTATGCAGAAAGAGGCTTAAGAAGACTGACAGCGAAGTCAAAGATGTCCTGAAAGAGTTTGAAAAAGAGGATGAAGAAAAAGGCTCGGAACTTTTTTAGCCCATGTATTTATGCAACTATCATAATCTAAACCGTTTTTTCGCATAAAAATATTATATTTGCAATTAAAACAACTATAATCTATACTATACATGCCTTTAAAGCTAAATGGACCTCAGGGACTTTAAAAGCTCTGGGGTTTTTATATGATTTTTATCTTTAGATAAATATTCACTCAGATATAAAGGGGGGACATACAGTATCTTGGAAATAAAAGTTTACGGCAACGACATTGAAAAGGCTCTTAAAATCCTTAAGCGCCAATTGCAGAGGGAGGCTCTCTTTAAAGAGGTGAAGAAGAGAAGCTTTTATGAGAAACCTTCCGAAAAGAAGAAGCGCAAACAGATAGAGGCGAGGAAAAAGAGGATAAAGGCGTTAAGGCTTAAGCCTCTTGTTAGTAAAAAACCTCAGGATAAGAAGTAGATTCGTTCAGGGACTTAAGTATTTTTCAATCTCCTGTTTCCCTCAAGTATCTTCTTTCTCATTCTTATGGCATCCGGGGTCACTTCGACAAGCTCGTCCTCTTTAATGAATTCTATGGCCTGTTCAAGATTAAATATCTTGGTCGGTATCAGTTTGAGCGCCTCATCAGTTCCCGAAGCGCGCATGTTCGTAAGTTTTTTCTCCCTTATGACGTTCACATCAAGATCATTGTCCCTTGAGTTCTCGCCGATTATCATCCCCTGATATACTTGTGTATTCTCTTTTATGAATATGGTTCCTCTTGGCTGAAGATGGAATAAGGCGTATGTGGTTGTCTTCCCGGGCCTGTCCGCAATAAGGGCCCCGGTGCTTCTTTTTGACAATGTCCCCTGCCATTTCTCATATCCGTCAAAGAGGGAGTTTGACAACCCTGTGCCTTTTGTGTCGGTAAGAAATTGCGACCTGAAGCCTATGAGCCCCCTTGAAGGGACCCTGAAGTCGAGCCTTACCCTGCCTCTGCCGTTATTCTGCATCTTGAGCATTTTGCCTTTTCTGCCCCCGACCTGCTGGGTAACTACGCCTACAAATTCCTCCGGCACATCTATAAAGAGCAGTTCCATAGGTTCATGGAGAACTCCGTCGATATCCTTGGTTATAGTCTTAGGCATAGAGACGGATAACTCATACCCCTCTCTCCTCATCATCTCTATGAGTATTGCAAGCTGAAGCTCGCCGCGCCCCATCACATTGAATGAGTCGGCTTCGCTGAAATCGACCCTGATCGAGACATTATAGAGAAGCTCCTTCTCAAGTCTTGCCCTTAGGTTCCTTGATGTTACAAACTTCCCGGTCTTGCCTGCAAAAGGGGATGTATTGACAGAGAATACCATCGATATTGTGGGCTCATCCACAGTTATTCTTGGAAGGGGTTTCGGATTCTCTGCATCAGTAATAGTGTCTCCTATATTTATACCCTCAATACCGGAAAGGGCGATTATATCTCCGACCGAAGCCTTTTCAGCCTCTCTTCTCTGAAGTCCGTCAAATGTATACATAGAGGTGATCTTTGTCTTTATTGCCTTGCCGTCACTATTTATCATTGCGACTATGTCGCCCACTTTGATTGAGCCGGAGAAGAGCCTGCCTATGGCAAGCCTTCCTACATAGTCATTGTAGTCAATATTTGTAACAAGAAGCTGAAGGATACCTGTCTCATCCCCCTCCGGTGAAGGAGATTTGAGAATCAGATCAAAGAGCGGCCTTAGGTCCTCGGAGTTGTCATCCAGATTCAGCTTTGCATGGCCTGCCTTTGCATTTGTATATATTATGGGGAACTCAAGCTGTTCCTCTGAGGCATCGAGATCAATAAAAAGGTCATAGACCTCGTTAAGGACTTCCTGTATTCTTGCATCAGGCCTGTCGATCTTATTTATGACAAGAATAGGGGGCAGTTCAAGTTCAAGCGCTTTTTTTAGGACAAACCTCGTCTGAGGAAGCGGGCCTTCTGATGCGTCTACAAGGAGCAGAACACTATCCACCATCTTGAGCGTCCTCTCGACCTCGCCTCCGAAATCAGCATGTCCCGGGGTATCCACAATATTTATTTTAACGCCTTGATAATTGACGGCTGTATTTTTTGCAAGAATAGTAATGCCTCGCTCACGCTCGAGATCTGTATTGTCCATTGCCCGCTCCTGCACATCTTCATTTGAGCGGTATATCCCGGCCTGCCTGAGCATACAGTCTACAAGTGTTGTCTTCCCATGATCAACATGGGCTATAATCGCAATGTTTCTGAGGTCTTCACGCTTCATAATGGTCACACTCTCTTTGAGGTAATCTTAAAGATTAATCAAGTATAATTTTTACACGGCCTACTTCTCCGCTTTCCAGACGAACTTTTATTCCATGCGGATGCGCGGGAGAGCTGGTTAGAATATCTCTTACAATTCCATCGGTCAGTTTCCCTGTGCGTTGATCCTTCTTTAATACGATTGAGACACGTAATCCTGCTATTATATCGGAACGTCTATTGCCATCCATTGTAATTATTACTTAAGAGGGATTTCATCTGATCTGCCGTATTGAAAATATACGAACAAAGGAAATGAGAAGTAAATGATTAGCGGCTAATTAAAAAAGCAGGCCCCGGCTGGCGGAGCCTGCTTTTCTGGTTTACTGCTTTACAATGTTTGTTGCCTTGGGGCCTTTTTCGCCTTCAACGATATCAAAGCTTACTGAATCGCCTTCGGCCAGGTTTTTGAAACCTTCGCCACGAATCTCGGAATAATGTGCGAACACATCAGGACCGCCGTCATCCTGTGTGATGAAACCGAAACCCTTGGACTCATTGAACCATTTTACAGTTCCTTTTGCCATGCTGACTTCCCTCCTTACTTAATAGACCAAATTCCCGAAGAATCCGGCTTTTAATAAAAAACCACAAAGTTTAAAGTCTTTGCGGCTTGCTTCTGATAAAAATTCTAAAAACATTGTATAGATAATGGCATCTTTATTATGAAAAGTCAATAGATTTTAAGAAAAATACTTTCAGGAAGATTTTTCCTTCAAAATATAAATCCCGAACTTTTTAAGACTTTCAGTCAGGGCGGATAGAGGCAGGCCAACGACATTAAAAAAATCCCCGTCAATCTTTTCAATAAATACAGCTCCAAGTCCCTGAATTGCATATGCCCCGGCCTTATCAAGAGGCTCTCCTGTTTTTACGTATGCCTTTATTTCTCCGGCATCAAGCTTTCTGAAATGGACCCTGGTCTCCACTGATCTTGATAATATGTTACCGCTGCCTGTATCCATAATAGTAAAACCTGTGATGACTGAATGTGCTTTGCCATTCAGCATTCTCAGCATCTTCTCAGCCTCTTTGTAAGTATGCGGCTTGCCAAGCAGCTTCTTTTTTAAGACAATAAAGGTATCTGCCGTTATGATAATCGCATTTTTATATTTTTGCGCGACAGCTTCAGCTTTCTTTCGAGAAAGGAATCTTGCAAGCGCGCGGGGTTTTAACGTCAGATTAAGATCTTCCTTATAATCACTTGCCGCTATATCGAACTTCAGCCCGGTCATTCTCAGGATTTCTGCTCTTCGTGGCGATGCTGATGCGAGTATTATTTTTCTCATATGTTCTGTTATTAATAATGTGTAAAATGTTTGTTAACCATTCAGGTTGTTTAGACTGTAGTCTGTTAGGACTGCCCTATCTACCTAAACACCTACTGACTATTCACCTGAGTAGTTACAATATTTGCAGATGTTATCTTTATCTGACCGAAATATTATACTAACAAGCGTATTAGTAAGATAGCATATCAATAAATCTCCCCACACCCCTCTTTGCCAAAGAGGGGCAGTTTTCCTCCCTTTGGCAAAGGGAGGATAGGAGGGATTTTATAATTTAATGTCTTCATACTTATCAACTCCTTAGAAACAGGAAAGACTTAAGGCAATAATGCAAACAAAGAATTATGATCTTGCAATAATCGGGGCGGGGCCTGCCGGCATGATGGCTGCATTGCGCGCGTCCGAATGCGGAGCTGAAGTCCTCCTTATGGAAAGGAATAATATTCCGGGATTAAAACTCCTGATGACGGGCAAAGAACGCTGCAACATAACTAACGCTGAAACTGATCCTAAAAAATTTACTGCTAATTTCGGGAAGAACGGAAGATTTCTTTTAAGTGCTCTCTATCGTTTTGGAGTGGAGGATACGATTGATTTCTTTCATAAGAACAAATTAAATACTGTTGTGGAAAGGGGAGGGCGAATATTCCCTGAAAGCGAAAGGGCAAAGGATGTTCAGGAGCTTTTTCTCAGGCTCATTAAGGAAAAGAAGATCACCCTGATAGCCGGATGCAGGATAAGAAATATCTCTCTGAAGGAAAAGAAAATAGAGAAGATCATTCTTGAAAACGGCGAAGTGAAAGCAAGGAATTACCTCATCTGCACCGGAGGCCTTTCTTATCCGCAAACAGGATCAACAGGCGACGGCTATAAGTGGGCAAAGGAGATGGGTCATACAATAGTAAAACCTGAACCTTCACTTACACCTGTAGTTGTAAATGAAAAATGGGTAAAGGAATTGGAAGGATTAAGTCTAAAGAATGTCAGTATATCTATTTATCAAAATAATAAAAAGAAGGATGAGCGGTTTGGCGAGGCTTTGTTCACTGATTTTGGCATGAGCGGGCCGATAATTCTGGACATGAGCAAATCCATAGGGAAGTTGCTTGCCGCAGGAGATGTGGACTTATTTATTGATTTTAAACCGGCACTGGATTTTGATATGTTAGATAAAAGAATCCTGCGAGATCTGGAAGAGCATAAGAATAAAACAATAAAAAATATATTGCCTGATCTGCTTCCCCAAAAAATGATCTCTGTAATTCTTGACCTGACAAAGATAGATCCCGAAAAGAAAGGCAATTCCATAACTAAAGATGAACGTAAAAGATTGCGGTCGTTTCTAAAGCAATTCCCGTTAACGATAAAAAGTTTATTGGGATTTAACAAGGCGATAATTACCTCGGGCGGCGTAGCTTTAAATGAGGTGGATCCCAAGACTATGCGGTCAAAAATTATAGATAATCTTTACTTCGCGGGCGAAATTCTTGATCTGGACGGGCCTACAGGAGGTTATAATCTGCAGGTTTGCTGGAGCACCGGATATCTTGCCGGAGAAAGTGCGGCAAAAAGCTTTTCAGGTGCAGCATGAGCAATTCGTAACGCGGAATTCAGCGGGTTCCCATCTGGTTGGAAATCACAAGCCCAATAATCTTCGTAAAATGTAATTCACATTCTGCATTGTGTCGGCGCTTATCGTTCCCCATTTTTCTGAAAACCTTTGGATAGAAAGGGACTTGACCTGATCGCATCTGATAATGGAGATACGCTGAATGCCTCCTTCCGGCGGGGAGAGAGGGACATGAAGCCTGAAAGGCCTTTCCTTTCTGAATGTTGATATGGGACAAACTACAATGAGACCCCATGAACTCTTGTTCAAGTCGTCAACAGATACTACAAGGGCGGGGTGTGGTTCCCTTATCTCAGAGCCTACAGCAGGGCTGAAATTTACCAGCCATATGTCTCCCCTTTGAGGAACAGGCTTATTTTGCAAGACCATCTCCCAAAACTCCTTCAAAAGATTTTCGTGATCTTCTTTCCTCCTTGTCCAGGAATGTCACCGCCTCTTCCTCAAACCCTCTCCAAAAAGAATGCTCGTGTTCCTCGACAAGTTGGTCGATCAATTCAGTAATAGATACATGCTCAGACGATGATATCTTTTTCAGTTTTTCCTGTGTTGTCTTATGAACCCTTACAGTCGTAGTTTCCATGTGGCCTCCATATACTTGTCTACAAGTATACAGCAGGGTGAGTGTTCTGTCAATAGGTGTGCAAACGGGCTCCTTAGCCAACTATGATCTCTACTCACGTGGCGATGAAGAATATTATTGGCGTGAAGAGTCCCCTGAATCTTGAGTGATTGAGCGGCCTGACAGAACTCAAAGTTTGCATTAATATAAACACACCCCTTCATCCCCTCTTTGTAGAGGGGAAATAATAAAAGCTTGTTGAAGGAAAAAGATTTTACAGAAAGGCAAGGAGAACGCTCTTTATAGTTCGTTTATTTTTGATGTATAGTATATGCAATGAAATTTGAAGAACTCCCTATTCATGAAAAGGTTCTTGAGGGGATCAGAGCCGCTGGGTTTACCAAATGCACTCCTGTTCAAGCACAGACTCTTCCCGAAGCGCTGCGCGGTAAAGACATTGCTGCTCAGGCTCAGACAGGCACAGGCAAGACCGCGGCCTTTCTGATCGCGGTATTCTCGCGCATGCTTACAATGCCTCCGGCAGGACGGGGCCCGTCACCACGGGCGCTTATTATAGCGCCAACTCGGGAACTTGTAAGCCAGATAGCTGCTGAAGCGAAGCTGCTTGGTGGTCCCGCAGGATTTAAGATCCTTCCTGTATTTGGCGGCATTGACTATTTGAAGCAGCGTGATGAGATCGCAAAGGGCGTTGACGTGCTCATAGGAACACCGGGCCGTCTCATTGACTATCTCAAGCAGAAGGTTTACAGTCTGAGGAAGACCCAGTTCCTCGTGATTGACGAGGCCGACCGGCTCTTCGACATGGGCTTTATCGCCGACCTCAGGTTCATGCTCAGGAGATTGTCTCCTTATGACAAACGGCAGTCAATGCTCTTTTCAGCTACCCTTTCCCACCGCGTGCATGAGCTGTGCTATGAGCATATGAACATGCCGGTGCAGTTTTCATTGACACCCGAAAATATTACGGTCGAACAGATTGAACAGGAACTCTATCATGTGGGCAAGTCCGAAAAGTTAGGACTTCTCCTGGGAATTTTAAGGCGTGAACCCAAAGGACGCTATCTGATCTTTTGCAATACCAAGGCTGCGGTAGAACGGCTTGAGTTATTTCTGAACGCCAATGGTCTGGCAGCCTCTCCTATCACCGGAGACCTGGACCAGAGGAAGCGTATGAAGGTGCTCTCGCAGTTCAAGGAAGGTACATTGCCGATCCTTGTGGCCACGGACGTGGCGAGCAGGGGTCTGCATATTGACGACGTTACGCATGTTATCAACTATGACCTGCCCCAAGACCCGGAGGATTATGTTCATCGGATAGGCAGAACGGCAAGGGCCGGGGCGGGTGGCAGGGCGATAAGCCTTGCGTGCGAGGAATACGTCCATTCACTGTCTGACGTTGAAGAATATATCAAACAAAAGATACCGGTTATGCCGCTAACATCTGAAATGATAGTCACTGATTATCGCAGAAGGCCGGCACATGAAAAGAGAAAGCCTTTCGCTCTTCATAAAAAGAAGTCTCTGCCAATTCGCGGAAAAGGAAAATTTTCACGAACAAAAAAATATTAACAGCAAAGAAACAGAGCAAGTTTTGAATATTAACATAAGAATTTTTGATTCATTGCTGTAGAAGTAAAACGGGTGTGCGACAAATTTATTTTTCCATTGACACGAGAGTTGCCAATATGCGATAAATAGTCGCATATTTTGAGGTGGAATATGTTGGAAATTCACAATATAAATGAACCATCCATATCATTTCCATTACTGATTAATATGGCATCCTTTTTGCTCAGTCAGTCAGTCAGTCAGTCAGTCAGTATTACTCTCCTTTAGAAGAATCTTCTTTTCAAAAAACGCACATCTGCTTATGGAAGGGCTTGTCTTGAGCCCTCGAAAGAATAAAGATCCCTGTATCTCTTCCGGTGTCCCGCCCTGAAGGTAACTGAATCATAACAAGTCTTTTCAAATTTCAATACAAAAGTTTCTGAATAGTCAAAGGAGGTATGTTTATGAAGAGATTCAAAGTTTCTTTTCTTATTATTAGCGTGTTAATCGCTGTTTTGATGGGGCTTGCAACCTCTCATGCAGCAGAGCCGCAGATTTCGGCAGGAGTTTATCACACCATGGCCATTAAATCAGACGGGACATTGTGGGCTTGGGGATTTAATGAACAGGGTCAATTGGGTATCGGTACGACAATTTACAGAAACACCCCTATTCAGGTTGGCTCTAATAATGACTGGCTCTCTGTTGCGGCCGGAGACTGGCACACCATTGCCCTTAAATCGGACGGAACATTATGGGCTTGGGGAGCGGGTAACGGAAGCAGTCCTGTACAGATTGGCTCCGACAATGACTGGACGTCTATTTCTGCCGCAGCGGGTCACAACATGGCCCTTAAATCAGACGGGACATTGTGGGCATGGGGATGGAACGGGTATGGTCAGCTTGGCGACGGCACGACAACTGACAGACCCTCTCCTGTCCGGATCGGCTCTGACAATGACTGGCTCTCTGTTTCTGTCGGACATATACATGCCATGGCCCTTAAAATAGACGGGACATTGTGGGCTTGGGGATTTAATGGGGTTGGAAACCTTGGCGACGGCACGACAGAGAACAGACTCTCCCCTGTTCAGATAGGCTCTGAAAATGACTTGTCAATTAAGAATTAAAAGTGCACACTTTTGAGCAGATTTAAAATTTAAAAGTGCACACCCCTATAAGCTGTAATCTAAAACTCAAAAACGGAGGCTTTAGATTATGGCTCAAATCCACAAGAAGTTCACTGACGATCA
>JACRPZ010000051.1 GCA_016222905.1 Nitrospirota bacterium | reverse complement strand
TAGTGATGGAACTCAATCCTGATTATCTCATGACGCGTCAATTTCTTGAATTTCTTCAAAAAAAGTAGATGTTCAGTCAATCAATATGACCTCATCAGTAAAGAACTGAAGATAGTCATCATCCATACGCTGCATACTTTAGGTAGTGCGACAGGAAATTGGTAACTGTTGTAGAATATTATGCGCTGACGACTGTTAGCCAGCAATTTGCAAGAAATAGACTAAAATATGAAGCTTATTCAAGGACTCAGGGTACAAAGTGTAAACAGTCCCGTTATCCACCTGCTGGCAATAGCAGGTCTGGTCTTCCTGATTTATTCCAACACCTTCAATGCGCCTTTTCAATTTGATGATGATACAAATATAGTACATAACCCCGCAATTAAAGATCTTCACTATTTTTCAGATCCATCAAGAGTGGAACTCATTGATAATTCAATCGGATTCAGCAAACCCTTATTCAAGACACGATATATAGGGTACCTGAGTTTTGCCATAAACTATACTCTTCACGGACTTGACGTTTGGGGTTATCACCTGGTCAATATTCTTATCCATATATTCAATTCACTGCTACTGTACTGGTTAATAACCCTTACGTTCAGAACCCCGTTTTTTACAGTTGTTGGAAGGCCTCTGCCTGATAGATCCAGCAATTTCATAGCTCTCTTTACTGCTCTTTTCTTCGCAGTCCATCCGATACAGACACAGGCGGTCACCTATATAGTCCAGAGATTTGCCTCCCTTGCCACTCTCTTCTATCTGCTTTCACTTGTAATGTATATCAAATGGAGAGAGCTCAAAGAAGAACAAACTAAACGCTATATGCCATGCATTATGCTCTATGCAGTTTCGCTTCTCTCCGCTGTTTTAGCGATGAAGACAAAGGAATTTGCCTTTACCCTGCCTATCGTGATGGCCGTATATGAACTTATGTTTTTTGACGGCAATATAATCAAAAGACTGTTGTATTTAGTCCCATTTCTTCTTGCCGTACTCCTTATTCCCCTGTCTCTGACAGGCACAGAGGGGGCTCTTTCTCTTGTGAGCGGAATCAATGAGGAAGCTGCGGATGTCTCCGGGGCAAGCGGAAACATCTCACGAGCAGACTACCTTTTTACACAGTTTCGGGTGATAGTGACATATATCAGGCTATTATTTCTTCCAATAAACCAGAATATTGATTATGATTATCCGATATACAATTCCTTTTTCGACCCTGCTGTTGTTCTCTCTTTTGTGTCTCTTTTGTCAGTCATTATCACAGGGATATATCTGTACCGTTTCTCAAAAAGACCGGATAGAAGAGACAGATGTTGGCTTAGGTTGCTCTCTTTTGGAATATTCTGGTTTTTTATAACCTTGTCGCCTGAATCCAGTGTTATACCGATAAAGGATGTGATCTTCGAACACAGGGTGTATCTTCCGTCCATCGGCTTTTTCATAGCATTGACATCAAGCATCGTAATGGTTGGCACAAGATGGGGAAACAGGCTCTCATATGCGAACAAGGCGCTTGTGTATGTGATGCTTTTGGCGGTTATCGTTCTGTCAGCCGCAACATATAAAAGAAACAGTATGTGGAATGACTTGGCAAGTATATGGGGAGAAAATGTAGAAGCAAGCGACATCAAGGCCAGGCCTCATCTTAACCTGGGGGTCGCATATTTGGCTCAGGGCAGAATCGACGAGGCCATAAGTGAATTTCAAACCTCGCTAAAGCTTGATCCTTATCAATACAGTACGCATATTAACCTCGGACTCGCTTATTTCAGTCAGGGCAGGATGGATGAAGCTGTCAACGAATATCAGACGGTTTTAAAACTTAGTCCTGATTATTCTCCTGCCCATTATAATCTCGGAACTGTATATTTGACACAGGGCCGTCTTATTGAGGCCATAAGTGAATTTAAAATTGCACTAAGTCTGAATCCTGACTATCCAGAGGCTCATTATAGTATTGGAAATGCCTATGCAAAACGGGGCAGGATCGATGAAGCTATACTTGAACTTAATACCTCATTGAGGCTCAACCCTTATAATGCTGAAGCTCATTATGACCTCGGGGTTGCTTATGCCTCTCAAGGCAGGACGCATGATGCGATAAAAGAATATCAAGCCGTACTCAGGCTGATGCCTGATCATGCCCAAGCCCATAATAACCTCGGCGAATTACTTCTGAAAAAGTAGGCTAACGTATGAAGCTTACGCAAGAACTCCTCAGTCACAGTGTAAACATGACTGTCATCAAATTCCCTGACTATTTTTATCTGCTGGATAGGAACTCTTAGGCTTAAAAGTAGGTCACACTTTCCCATGTTATAATAGCTCATGACTGATGGAGGCCTTTCTGAATAACAGAGCTGCAGCAGAGGCAGGCGATTACAGGGACACCTGTATATTGATCCCGGCCTATAATCCTGACGGCCATCTGGAGCAACTGGTAGAAGACCTTATTGAAGCAGGGGTCGGCCATATCATAGTTGTCAACGACGGCAGTTCAGCAGAAAGTGCCCCTGTATTTGAGAGGATCAGGAATTTCAAACAATGCCACCTGCTGACGCATGCTGTTAATCTTGGCAAAGGGAGAGCTTTAAAAACCGGCCTGAATTACTGCTATTTACATTTTCCGGATTCAACTGGTGTAGTAACCGCTGATGCTGATGGTCAGCACCTTTCTGAAGATATTCTGAAAACAGCAAAGAGTCTTAAAGACAATCAGGACAAACTGATTCTTGGGACAAGAAGTTTTGGCAAGAGTACTCCCTTGAGAAGTCTTATAGGAAATGTGATAACAAGGAGGCTCTTTTCTTTTTTGGTCGGCATGAAAATATCCGACACTCAGACGGGGCTGCGGGGGATCCCGAGAAAATATATTCCGGCCTTTCTCCAATTAGACGGCGAGCGGTATGAGTTTGAGATGAGTATGCTCATAGCAGCTAAAGAACACGCAATAGGACTGAAGGAGGAGCCAATAGGCACAATATATATTGAAAACAACAGGGCGTCTCATTTCAACCCTTTGATAGATTCGATGAAGATTTATTTTCTTCTCATCAGGTTTGCTTTTTCATCATTTTTTGCAGCCTCTATGGATCTGGTCGTATTTGCGGTCAGCTATAACTTTATTTTTAAGAGCTTACTGTCAAGCATTATACTTGGAAGGCTTATTGCTTCCGTCATAAATTTTTCGGTCAACAGGCGCATAGTGTTCCATAGCAGTGACAGTATATTGAAAACGGTTATAAAATATTATGCGTTGACAGCCTCTATAATGGTTCTGGCTTTTAGTATGATCAGCACAATGGTTAATCAATTTGAAATGAATGTTTTTTTAGCCAAGGTATTGGCCGAGATCTTATTGTTTATGGCGAGTTTTTCAATACAGCGAGATTTCATCTTTAATGTCTATAATGGGCATGACAGTAGAAAGATTGAAGCAGGAAACAGGAAATAATATGGTTTATCTGATAAACCCTTTTATCACCAGCGCTGAAAGGTATGGTAAAGATATCGGCGATATCGGAGGGCACCAGATGCCCCTTGGAATATATTACCTGGCGGCCAGCCTCATAAAAGATTCTGTTGAGGTTAATGTCATAGATGCCGAAGCGCTGAATCTGGTACATGAAGAAGTCGTAGCCCTTCTCATTAAATCCGATACAAAAATCGTAGGCATTACGTCCACGACTGTGGCTTTCCGAAATACCCGAATGCTTGCTGAGATGATACGAAAGGCATTGCCGGATATTAACATCGTAATAGGTGGTCCGCATATGACTGCCATGCCTGATGCCACAATGAAAACAGGGGCATTTGATTACGGCATAGTCCGTGAAGGTGAAATCGCTTTTTCAAAGCTGGTCCAGTTGTTATTATACGGCAGAGGGACAATAGATGAAATCCCTAATCTTTACTATAAGAATGCAGTGGAAATCGTATGCAATCCGGGTATTGAATATATTCAGGACATCGATACCATCCCCTTTCCGGCACGCCATTTATGGTCGGATATTTCCGTTTACAAACCCCCGATAGGCGCCTTTCGCCAATATCCTGTCATTAGTATGATCACCAGCAGGGGTTGCCCTTACCAGTGCATTTTTTGCGACAACAATACATTCGGAAGGAAGACCCGTTTTTTTTCTGCTGAATATGTGGTCGCTGAAATCAGTGAAGTGATAAACAAATACGGGGCCAGGGAAATAGCATTTCTTGATGATACTTTCGTGCTTGATAAAAAGCGGTTATACAAAATATTTGACTTACTTGCTCAGAAACGAATTAAATTCACCTGGACATGTATGACGAGAGTCAATAACCTGGATTATAAGACGCTCAAGTTTATGAAAGACAACGGCTGCTGGCAGATCAGGTTCGGGATAGAAAGCGGAAATCAGGAAGTCCTTAATTTTATAAAAAAGGGGATAACATTGGAACAGGTCAGAAACGTTACGGAATGGTGCAGACGTTTAAAGATAAGCTCCACAGGTTTTTTTATGATTGGGCATCATATTGACACGCCTCAGACAATTCAGGAGACTATTGATTTTGCGGCTTCCCTGCCGTTGACTGACGTCACAGCAACTATTAATACCCCCATCCCGGGTACTGAATCTTACGAAAAGGCAAAAGAATATGGGACCTATGATGAAAGTGACTGGACTTCGCTCAATTATTGGACTCCGGTTTTTGTACCCAGGGGACTTACAAGGGATTTCATGCTGCAAAAACAGGCTGAATTATACCGCCGGTTTTATTTCCGTTTTGAAGTTATTGTACGCCAGATATTAAAAATCAGGTCCTTTAATATGTTTTTGATGTCTATAAAAAATGCTATTCTTGGTTTGGGATTCATTGGCACACACAAGAAGAAATGAAAAAGACTGACTGGGACCGATATTACAGCAGTCCCTACAGAACTGCTGTATTTACCAGGAAAATTACCGAAAGAATTCTTCTCGGGCTCATCAAAAAATATTCTCCGGTATCCTGCGAAAAACTGCGGCTGGGTGAACTGGGCGGAGCTAATAGTTGTTTTTTTGAGGGCGTAAGAGAAAAAATAAAGCCGGCACAATATCATGTTATAGATAACAACCAGCTTGGACTGGACGAGTTCAGCAAGAAGCTTCAAAATAATGTTAACGATGTCTTTCTGTATAAAGATGATATTCTTGCGATGAGTAGGGAACTTGAATTAGATATGGTCTTTAGCGTGGGTCTAATAGAACACTTTACCCCCGCTGATACAAGAAAGGCGATTAAGGCTCATTTCAATATCCTCAAGCCTGGTGGTATCGCAATCATATCCTTTCCGACTCCAACATTTTTATACCGGATTATCAGGTTTTTGTCCGAGGGCATGGGTCTGTGGATATTTAATGATGAAAGACCTCTGTCCGGGGAAGAGGTGTCTGATGCGGTCAAAGACCTCGGGACTATCCTCTATGAAAAAATAATCTGGCCGATCTTTCTGACTCAAAAAATAATGGTTATTCAAAATTATTCCGCACCAACAGCACATAAAGCAAAGAAACAGGCTTCCGCATTATGAGACTTTTGAAAGGCATAATGACTGAACAGACCAGCCTGGCGCGCCCCACTGATACAATACCAGCATTAAACAAGCCTTTAATCCATGTGTTGACTATCATATTCGTTATTCTTCTGATTTATTCCAATACGTTCAATGCGCCTTTTCAATTTGATGATGTTTCCAATATAGTGGATAATCCTGCAATTAAAGATCTTCACTATTATTCAGACCCATCAATGGTGGAAGGCATTAGTAAAGCAAATGGTCCCATCAAAGCCTTTTTAATAACACGATATATAGGCTATTTGACCTTTGCTTTGAACTACAGACTGCACGGACTTGACGTCATGGGTTATCACCTGGTCAATATATTTATCCATATATTCAATGCAGTTCTTCTGTATTGGTTAATGATCCTTACGTTCAGAACTCCGTTTTTTTCAGTTGCCGGAAGGCATTTGCCTTTTCCTGATGGGTCCCGCAATCTCATTACTCTCTTTACTGTTCTTTTCTTCGCAGTCCATCCGATACAGACACAAGCTGTCACCTATATAGTCCAGAGATTTGCCTCTCTTGCCACACTCTTTTACCTGCTTTCGCTTGTAATGTATATAAAGTGGAAAGAGATCAAAGAACAACAAGCTAAACGCTATGTGTCATGCACTATGCTCTATGCAGTCTCACTTCTCTCCGCTGTTTTAGCGATGAAGACAAAGGAGTTTGCCTTTACTCTTCCTATCGTTATGGCCGTATATGAACTTATGTTTTTTGACGGGAAGAAGATGAAAAGAGCGTTATATTTGAGCCCTTTTTTTCTTGCCATACTCATTATTCCTCTGTCTCTGGCAGACACAGGGGGTCACATCGCCGCTTTGAGCGGAATCAATGATGAAGCTGTGAATCTATCAGGGGAACGCGCAAGCATATCAAGGGGGGACTATCTCTTTACACAGTTCCGTGTGATAGTGACATATATCAGGCTATTATTTCTTCCAATAAACCAGAATATTGATTATGATTATCCGATATACAATTCTTTTTTAGACCCTGCCGTTGTTCTCTCTTTTTTGTTTCTGTTATCGGTCATTATCTCAGGGATATATCTGTACCGTCTTTCAAAAAGGCCGGAGAGAAGAGACAGATGTTGGCTTAGGTTGATCTCTTTTGGAATATTCTGGTTTTTTATAACCCTGTCGCCTGAATCAGGTGTTATACCTATAATTGATGTGATATTTGAACACAGAGTTTATCTTCCGTCCGTTGGTTTTTTTATAGCATTAACAGCGGCAATCGGAGCAGGGCTGGCAAGATGGAAAGATAGGGGCATATACGCAAAAAAGGCGGCTGTGTCTGTGATGCTTCTTGTAGTTATTGTACTTTCAGGTGCGACATATGCAAGGAATACCGTATGGCAGGACAATATGAGTTTATGGGAAGATGCTGCAGAGAAGAGTCCCAATAAGGCACGCCCCCATCATAACCTCGGCCTTGAATATGCAAAACAGAAAAGGACCGATGAAGCTATAAAAGAATTTGAAATATCAGTGATGTTAAAGCCTGATTATGTTGACGCACATTATAATCTCGGGATTGCTTATATAGACAAAGGAAGAGTTGATGATGCTATAAACGAATACCAAACTGTAATTAAACTAAAGCCTGATTATGTCAAAGCCCATAATAACCTCGGCCTTGTTTATATAGATAAAGGAAGGGTTGATGATGCTATAAAGGAATTCCAGACCATCTTGGAAATCAGTCCTGATGATTATCCCTTGGCACGTAAGTTTCTTGACTTTCTTCTGAAAAAATAAGTGGGCAGTCTTTTTAAAATGCAAACCATAAGACCATATTCATCAGTAATGAACTGAGGATACACATCATCCCGTCAGCTGTAGCCTATAGGTAAAGCGACAGGATATTGGAATCGGATAATGAATGCTTCCGGCATGTAAGGGAAAAAGTATTTATTGTGTGACCATGGAGAAAGAAAAGGCCGGCAGATAGCTGAAAAATTTAAGTCTTCCGTATAACCTCATGGGCAATACTTTCAAGCGGAAGCACCTTATTGACCCCGCCGAGTTTGATCGCCTCATTGGGCATTCCAAATACAACGGAAGTGGCTTCATCCTGGGCGATCGTATACGCGCCTGCATTTTTCATCTCTAACATCCCTTTAGCGCCATCATCGCCCATGCCTGTCATAATAACCCCAACAGCATTCTTCCCCGCGTATCTCGTAGCAGAACGGAAGAGCACATCTACCGAAGGCCGGTGACGGGAGACCAGGGGGCCGTCTTTTATTTCAACATAGTATCGCGCTCCGCTCCGCTTGAGCAATGTGTGGCGGTTACCGGGAGCAATTAGAGCTCTTCCTCTTATAACAGTGTCATTATCTTCAGCCTCTTTAACGGTTATTCTGCAAGTGCCGTCAAGGCGCTTTGCAAAAGCAGTGGTAAAATTCTCCGGCATATGCTGCACTATTACGATTCCGGGAGCATCGAGAGGCATATCCTCAAGCAGTGTCCGCAGTGCCTCGGTGCCGCCTGTTGAAGCACCGACCACAACGACCTTCTCTGTGGTCTGTATCATGGCCTTTGTTGAAGGCGCTATGACCGCGTCAGCGGTGAGTTTCGGGCTTATCTTAAGCGGCTTGGACGCAACAGGCCTTATTTTAGCCACGGAAGCTGCCTTGACAGCATCGCAGATGCGCACTCTTGATTCTTCGAGAAACTGTTTTGTGCCCAGCCTGGATTTCAGTATGATCTCGATTGCACCGTATTCCAGCGCCTTCATGGTAGTTTCAGCTCCGGACTCTGTCAGGCTTGAACATATCACAACGGGGATAGGGTGCTGGCTCATTATCTTATGCAGAAATGTGACCCCGTCCATCCGGGGCATCTCGATATCAAGCAGAATTACGTCAGGCACTTCATGGCGTATCTTTTCAGCCGCTATAAAGGGGTCGGGTGCTGTTCCCATAACCTCAATCATGGGGTCTGATGAAAGGACATCCTTAAGCGTCTGGCGGACAACGGAAGAGTCATCCACAATAAGGACCTTGATCTTTTCCCTCATTTCCCCCTCATCTTGAAGGTCACTCCCGGCGACTGACTAATTGCTGCGGCATTGATCAGCCTCTTCAGATATACATCGCCGGTATGGGTCATGAAAAATATCTTCCGGCCAAAGGAGTCTCCCACATCAGCGGCTATTACCCTAAGATTCTCCTGCCTGATTATATCCAGCGCCATCTTTACATTCATGCTCCCGATGGTATTTTCCTTCTTTGATGACAATGTGTCTGCGCCTCCGAAGAGCTTGATCTCTATTTCGCTGTCCGCGCATCCTAAACTCCTCATTCTTCCGAGCATATAATGCAATGAACAATCCACATACTTAAAGGTATCGTCGCACAGATCATGGCATCTCCTCATTTTCCTGCAATGCGGCAATGCTCCATGGCATATGGCGCCGATACGCAGCCTCTTGCTGAAGATGGTGACTGAAACACAGGAACCAAGGACTGTGACCACCTTGGCAGGTCTCTCCCCTATATAGATCTCACCGGGCTTAAGAAATATTTTCTTGATATCAGAATCGTGCAATCTTGTCATAGCGGCTTCCGATAGACCATGGGTCCTGCTGAGACAAGAGGGAGAGCAAGACTGCTCAGGGTCTCGGAATGTCCCATAAAAAGATACCCGCCCGGAATGAGGTGTTTACAGAGTCTCTTTAAAACTTTTTCCTGTGTCAACCGATCAAAATATATGATGACGTTTCTGCAGAAAATAACATCCTGTAGTTCTCTCATACCGAAGTCATGATCTATAAAGTTCAATCTCCGAAATTTAACAAGCGACCTCACCTCAGGAGTAACCCTTACCAGTTTTTTCCCCTTGTCTTTGCTCTTCATCAGGTATTTTCGCTTTAACTCTAAAGGGACGGTCTCAATCCTTTCTTCTTTATATATCCCCCGGACAGCCTTTTCTAATACTGTCGTAGAAATATCAGTAGCAAGAATAGTGAAATCGAATCCAGGGGTTCTGGCTGCAAATTCGCTCAGCACCATGGCCAGCGTATAAGGCTCTTCTCCTGTTGAACATCCGGCTGACCAGAGCTTCCTCATGCCGGTTCCGTAAAGGCGCATAAGTTCGGGGAGCGCGTTCTGCACAAGGTATTCGAAGTGCCTCGGTTCCCGGAAAAAATCAGTCTTGTTCGTTGTCACCACATTGATCATGAAGACACGCTCCTTTTCCAGGCCTTCCGGACTAAAGAGAAAATCACAGTACTCTTCATAGGATTCAAGGCCGAGCGCCCTGAGCCTCTTTTTCAGCCGTGCCTCGAGCATAATTCTCTTGGGGACCGGCATCTTGATGCCGCACTCCGAATGGATAAACTGACTCAACTGCGTGAAATTCCTGTCGGAAAGCTTGGCGGTCATGATCTTACTGTAGGAATTGTAGGCTTTATTTTCAGAAATGTCGGTATTAATATGCATATTATTTTTAAACTGGCTGAAACAGGCTTGATGAAAGACCCTGCGGCTGATGCCGCAGGGTGTATTAATTATACAAACTGTATAAGGATAACTTCAGGTCTACCTATAAGGTTATGCAGATGCCTGCTCACCGGTATCCTTGACAATAGAGAGTTCATCCGCGGAAAAGACCTTGTCAATATCCAGGATGATGATGAACTGTCCATCCCGCTTTCCCATGCCTTTGATGAACTCGGTCCTCAGCCTCGTACCTATCTTCGGGGCAGGCTCTATCTGTCCGGGTTCGAGGTCTATCACCTCCTGCACTGAATCCGACAGAGCTCCGAGTATGGTCGTTTCGCCGTCCAGGTATATCTCCACGATGATGATACAGGTGTTTACTGTGTTTTCGGTCTTAGTCATCCCGAATTTCAGCCTCATATCCACTACAGGCACAACATTGCCTCTGAGGTTTATAACGCCCCTCATGAACTCCGGCGTGCGAGGCACCTTGGTTATAGACGTGAAATCCAGTACCTCTCTCACCTTCGAAATATCGAGGGCAAAGACCTCGTCCCCAAGCCTGAACGTGAGATACTGGGTCGTCTCTGTAATTCCTGTTGCGTTCATCTCATTACCCCCTTAAAATTTCTCGAATTCGTTGTCTTCAGTGTCCTTTGCTCCACCCATGTCGAGCGTAAAACCCTTTTGGGCTGCCGGCTTTGCAAGCGCGACCTTTGTCTGTTTTATTCCCTGATGGGGAATATGCGCAAGTTTTGTCTTGTGTTCAAATACAGGGGCCCTATGCTCCACTGTTGTGACCCTTCTTCTGTCTGAGCCGCCTACCTTGAAAAATTCTACGGCGTTTTGTAGGTTTTCGGCCTGGGCCGCAAGCTCCTCGGCAGTAGAAGACATCTCTTCGGCCACGGTCGCATTCTGCTGCACAACCTGGTCAAGCTGCTGGACTGCCTTGTTGATCTGCTCAGCGCCGCTGTTCTGCTCTCCGCTTGCGCTGTTTATCTCCTGCACGAGTTCTGCTGTCTTCTGGATATCAGGCACGAGTTTGGCAAGCATTTGGCCTGCCATCTCCGCCACCTCCACGCTTGATGATGAGAGTTTGCTTATCTCTGCCGCCGCTGCCTGGCTCCTCTCCGCAAGTTTTCTCACCTCTGATGCAACGACCGCAAAACCTCTGCCGTGTTCGCCTGCTCGTGCTGCCTCAATAGCTGCGTTCAAGGCAAGGAGGTTCGTCTGTCTCGCTATCTCTTCAATAATAGTTATCTTGCCGGCAATGTCTTTCATTGCTATAACAGTATCGGCAACTGCCTTACCGCTTTCTCTTGCGTCATTGGCAGATTTCAGAGCGATCTTCTCTGTCTGAAGTGCATTATCAGCGTTCTGCCGTACGTTCGACACCATCTCTTCCATGGAAGAAGAGACCTCTTCCACAGAACTCGCCTGCTCTGAAGCGCCCTGTGACATCTCCTCTGAACTGGAGCTCATCTGCTGGCTCCCGGATGCCACATTGTCAGAGGCTGACTTTACATCCACCACAATATCTTTTAGTTTTTCAATCATGTTTTTCATGGCAAGAAGCAGCTGACCTGTCTCGTCCGAACTTCTCACTTTGACATCCATCGTTAAATCTCCCGCAGCCAGACTGTTTGCCACGAGCAGGCCTTCGCTAAGGGGCTGAGTGATGCCGCGAGTGATAAAGAACGACAGGAGCACGGAGATGATAACCGCCACTATGCCGAAAATGATCAGCGTCTGTTTGGTTTTTGCGACTGAACTGGTCATCTCCTTAGTCATTTGTTCAGCCTCGTCATTTTGACTATTCTCGAATTTGAGGATGGATTCAGTTAAATTCAGGGAAGCCTTGTCAAAATCCTCCATAATTTTATTTCCGGCCTCCATCCCTTGGTTTACGTAAACGTTCGCCATCTGCTTGCCGGTTTCATAAAATTTGTCAAAATAATTTTCGATAGTCTCTATCTCATTCAGCGCTTCTGAATCGTTTTCATCCCTGAACATTTTCTTGAATTGTGCAACGCCATCGCGGAACTCGTTCGCCTGTTTTTCCGCCTCCCCATAACCGTCAGTGTTGTGGCTTGCAGAGACATCGGTCAGATACTGCTGAACCTGTACTATATTCCTTGCCATACTTCCTGCGAGAATAACGAAGGGCAGACTTTCATTTTTAACGTGTCCTGCATTTTGTTCTACTACAGAGAGCGTAAAGCTCGTTATGACTGCGGCGACGATAAAGACGATGACCACACCTAAAAAACCAATCCCCATTTTTATTCCGATTTTCATATTTCGAAAAGACATGCTTAGCCTCCTTATTTAAGCTTATTTTAAATGTTGTACTTGAAATTCAGTGACACTGTTTCTTCGTTCAATGCGCACATCAAGAGTTTTGGGATGTCCAATATGAGAGCGACCGACCCGTCTCCGAGAATAGTCGCACCTGATATTCCCTCAGCACTCCTGTATATCCAACCAAGGTTCTTTATCACTGTCTGGTGTCCTCCGATCACATTGTCCACTACTAAGCCGACCTGATCGCCGCCGTGTTTCACAATCACTATCTGTTCGATGGCGGGGGGTATTCCGCTGATCGAAAATTGCTCCCGCAGCCTGATGTATGGTACTGCTTTCCCCCTTACGTTCAGGATATGCCTTCCGCGGGTCTCAGATACCTCTTTTTGAATCAGTTCTACGCACTCTTCTACAGATGAAAGCGGCAGTACAAAGTATTCCTCCCCGATAGTTACAAGAAGCCCTTCTATAATGGCCAGGGTCAGGGGCAGTACAAGAGTGATCGTTGTTCCTGCCCCCCTCCTGCTTTCGATTGTTATTGAGCCTCTGAGGAAATCCACGGCTCTCTTAACCACATCGAGCCCTACACCGCGCCCCGATATTTTTGTAGCATTTGAAGTCGTAGAAAAACCTGCTGAAAATATTAAAGAATAAATCTCATCATCTGAAAGCTCCTGGCCTGCTGTTATCGATCCTCTTTCTGATGCCTTTGCCAGGATCGCATCTTTATCAAGGCCTTCTCCGTCATCGCTCACCTGTATAAGGACATTGGGCCCGGAATGCCTTGCGAATAAGTTAATAGTGCCCTTCCTCTGCTTGCCTGATGACTCCCGCACCTCAGGCAGTTCAATGCCATGGTCTATGCAGTTCCTTATAAGGTGGAGCAGGGGATCGCTCAGTCTCTCAATGACTGTTTTGTCCAGTTCAGTATCAGCGCCATCAGTTGTCATCTCAACTTCCTTGCCGAGTTCCTTTGAAAGGTCTCTTACAAGACGTTTGAATTTACTGAAGGTAGTCCCTATAGGCAGCAGGCGGATGTTCATGGTGTTGTCCCTGAGTTCGGCTGCCAACCGCTCTACTTCTTCCGCTATAGAACTGAGTTCAGTGTCCTCCCTGTATGCTGCTGTCTGGCTGAGACGTGCCTGTACAGTGACAAGTTCGCCAACGAGATTTACAAGTTTATCGAGTTTGTCGGAAGGCACCTTGATATTCGAAATAACATCAGCCCGGATCCTGTTCTCCCTTATCTGACGCACATGTTCCTGCTCGTTAAGCGCGGACTGAACACATGCGGGCTCAACAAGCCCCTTGTCTATAAGCACCTCTCCGATGAGCCTCCTTTCACCTAATACACTCTCGAGGTCCTCCTGAGTTATGTCCCTCTTTTCGATAAGGATCTCTCCGAGTTTCTTGTAATCGGAATTCTCTGCCGGGTTTTCGCTATCATCTATAATTTCTATTGCGAGTTCGGATTCACTTTCCACGAAAATGAATACATCTTTTATGGCGTCAATGCCGCGGCTGGTTGTGAGAATGACATCCCAGGCGGTATAGCATGTCTCAGCATCAATTTCATCCAGTTCAGGGATTTCATCAGTATGGGCTATCATACAGCACTCTCCGAGATTGCGCAGCTCATTCAGCAGCAAAACAGGGTTTGTGCCGGTTGCAAAGATGCCCGGAAAAGGCCTGAAGCGTATCCTGTAAGTAACCATCCTTGCGGATTCCTGTTCCGTTGTAACGGCTTTTTTCGGGGATTCGGCTGGCGTCTTAGTGACAACCTTTTCCTGCGAGAGATATTTTCTGAGAGAGGCAAGTATGTCCCGGGCATTTTCGTCAGGTTCTGCATGCGGGGCTTTGATCATCTCCCGTATCACATCGCATGAGGCAAGGGAGATATCTATAAGTTCTTTATCAGGTATGATCTTCCCGTTTCTGATGTCTTCATAGACCGTTTCTATCTCATGAGTAAAGCTCGTTATATTGTTAAAACCGAACATCCCGCCTCCACCCTTGATGGAATGAAATGCCCTGAAGATAGCAGAAATAGCCTCCTTATTGCCGGGGGCTTTTTCAAGTTCGAGGAGTGAATTTTCTGCTTCAGAGAGCAGTTCACAAGCCTCCTCTTTGAATATCTCGATAATTATTTCGTAATCCTCGTTCATCCTATCATCCTCTTTACAACCGCAACCAGTTGTTCAGGTTTGAAAGGTTTTACAAGCCAACTGGTCGCACCGGCCTGCCTTCCTTCAAATTTCTTTTCCGGCTGAAATTCGGTGGTGAGCATTATGATCGGCATAAACTTGTAATCCGGAATTTCTCTCACGCTCTTTATCAGGCCGATGCCGTTGAGTACAGGCATATTGAAATCCGTTATCAGCAGATCTATTTTCGGCATCTTTTTATTAGTGAGCTTTTCAAGAGCCTCTTTTCCGTTAGCTGCCATGACTATATCATAGCCTAGATCAATGAGCGTGAACTGCACCATCATCCTGATGCTGGCTGAATCATCTACAGTCATAATTGTCTTATTCATGGACGGTCTCCCAACCAGAGGCAGGTCCCGTTATTGTCGCGGGCACATCCTCTTCTGCGGGTGTATCCTGCATTTTCCACTGCGGTAAGAAAATTAGCTTTGGCCAAAATTCTAAGCGTGATTGATTTACCAAGCTTTAACGCAGTGCGGTGAGATGAACATAGAAGCTGAAGAAAAGAGAGATCCACTCCAGCGTCAGCATCAATGCAGACCGACAGATTGTCTTCCTTCATTAGAGCATCAATAAACTTTGTCCTCAGCTTTGAAGCATTTTTGATTGTCAGAGATCCGCTCAGAACTATCTCGCCACCCCCGTCTGACTCAGTGACTTTAAAGTCGCTCATTTCAATTCCTCCCTATAATCTAATTAAGAAAAGATCAATGTAATGCTCTAAGTTCTTACATATTAAAAACAAAAGACCCAAACCGAAAAGATTTGGGCCTATTTTAATATGCTACTTCGGTAACCCTGCTACCCATTACGTCTCCTCACACCATATTGTGCAAGGCGTTAGGGCAAGTGGCTTTGCGCCCTATCCTTTCAGATAGTTTGCTCTTTTCGGTAACGTTTTATTTTAGATGGAATAAATTTTAGACTATAAATAGTCAAAAGTCAACATGATATGGTAAACATTTTCTTCCCTATTGTTCACATTTATTGAAGATGGCTTCTTCCTTTGTTAAAATAATGCGTGACTAAATTAATCGCGTATAAAAACACCGACAAGGTTTGTTTCTGCCAGATAAAGTTCAGGAGCAGGGAACGCATTCTCATATCCATAGCAACTGCGCCTGAACCAAGCATTAAGGTAATAAAGCTCCTTGCAGGCGTCATCCCCTACAAGACGATATGGGAATTTAATACGGCAAACAAGGGAAGGAAAGACCCTCATGCCGGAATGATCTCAATGTTCACTGATAAAAAGGCTTCTGAAGTGAACCATCCCCTTGACGCGATCATCTTAAAACTTATCCCGTGCAGATCATGCAATGAGGCGGTCAGTGTCCTGAGGCAGGCAGAGCAGGCATACTATTTTTTATCCTCATGATTTTAATGAGTTATTGTATAATAGTGCGTTGTAGTTTCTTTTTTTTGCGTAATGAAAACCAGAGAGATAAAAATAGGAAATATCACAATTGGCGGGCAGAATCCTCTTGCCTTTATTGCAGGCCCCTGCGTTATTGAAAGCGAAGAAATAACTTTAAGTATTGCCGGAAAACTTAAAGATTTCTCAGAAAAACTCAATATCCCTTTCATCTTTAAAAGTTCTTACGACAAAGCAAACAGGACATCAGTAAATTCTTACAGAGGCCCGGGCATTGATGAAGGGATGAGAATTCTTCTAAGGGTCCAAAAAGAATTTAATCTTCCTGTTCTTTCCGATATTCATTCGGCAGACGAAATAACAAAGAGTTCAGGGGTGCTTGACGTCATTCAGATTCCCGCCTTCCTTTGCAGGCAGACTGATATAATAGTTGCAGCGGCAAAGACCGGCAGACCCGTGAATATAAAGAAGGGGCAGTTTCTCTCTCCTTATGATGTGAATAATATTATTGACAAGGCTGTTTCAACAGGCAATGAAAATATAATGATTACTGAAAGAGGCGCTTCATTCGGATACAATAACCTTGTTGTTGATATGCGCTCGATCCCTGTAATGCGGAGTTTTGGTTATCCGGTTGTCTATGACGCAACGCACAGCGTGCAATTGCCGGGAGGTCAGGGCAGCTGCTCCGGAGGTCAGAGGGAATTTATTGAGCCTCTTGCAAGGGCTGCTGTTTCCACAGGCTGCGACGCAGTTTTCATGGAGGTTCATGAGAACCCTGATAAAGCCCTTTGCGACGGGCCGAATATGCTGGGTCTCGATAGTTTTTTTGAATTGGCAAAGAGGCTGGTGGAATTGAATCAGCTGGTGAAAGGTTGGAGATGAACGATATCATCAATCAGGCAAAGAATATACTCAGGATAGAATCAGAAGCGGTAAGCTCGCTGATTGACCGCATTGATGAAAGCTTTATTCAAGCGATCGAAATAATGTATGCGTGTACCGGTAAAGTTGTTGTGACGGGGATGGGCAAATCCGGCATTATCGGCAAAAAGATAGCGGCAACTCTCGCGTCCACAGGCACCCCGGCGTTTTATCTCAACCCTGCTGAAGGCAGCCACGGCGACATAGGTGTTGTTTCAAAAGGTGATGTGGCGCTTGCAATATCAAACAGCGGAGATACTGAAGAGCTTATCAGGATACTTCCAACCTTAAAGAGGATGGATATTAAAATTATTGCGATGACCGGAAATCCTCAATCCGCGCTTGCAAAGGCGTCTGATGTTTCGCTTGATGTTTCAGTGAAAGAGGAGGCTTGTCCGATGGGTCTTGCGCCTACTGCTTCTACAACCGCGGCCCTTGCAATGGGAGACGCGCTGGCAGTGACGCTGCTTAATAAAAGGGGTTTTTGCAAGGAGGATTTTGCATTCTTTCATCCGGGAGGGAATCTCGGCCGCAGGCTTATTACAACAGTAGAAGACCTGATGCATACAGGCGATGCCGTGCCATCAGTCAACCTCGACACGCTCATGAAAGATGCTATCATTGAAATATCCTCCAAGCGGCTGGGAATTACAGGAGTTACTGACAGCAATAATAAAATGCAGGGCGTCATAACTGACGGAGATCTGCGCAGAGGGCTTGAGAAATGGGGAGACAAATTTTTCTTGCTTAAGGCAGGAGATGTCATGACACCCAAACCTAAGACGATAACAAGCAGTATTCTCGCTGCAAAGGCCGTATCAATAATGGAGAAATACTCTATCACGGTGCTGATGGTAACCGATGAGGGAGATAACATTAAAGGCGTTATCCATTTACATGATCTTCTGAAGGCTGGGATAGTATGAAGACCATAAAACAGACAAAAAAAACAATTATAGAAAAGTCCAAGAAGATCAAACTCCTCATCCTTGATGTTGACGGAGTTATGACGGACGGCAGCATTATTCTTGACAACGAAGGGAACGAATTTAAGAGTTTTCATGTTCGTGACGGTCACGGCATAAAGATGATCGGCAAAGCCGGGATAAAAACTGGACTAATTACTGGCAGAAGATCAAAGGTCGTTGATATCCGGGCAAAGGAGCTTGGCATTACAGACGTGTTCCAAAAGGTTTATAAGAAATCAGAGGTTTACAAAAAGATATTAAAAAAATACAATTACAAAGATGAAAATGTTGCGTTCATGGGAGATGATATTGTTGATATTGAGCTCTTGAAAAGAGCCGGGCTTTCCGCTGTTCCTGCTGATGCAGATGAAGAGGCAAAAAAGCATGCTGACATGGTTATGAATACGGACGGCGGCAGGGGAGCGGTAAGAGAGTTCACTGATTTGATATTGAAATCAGCCGGACTCTGGCAAAAGGCGTCAGGAGAGTCTCTTGTTTAATCTGCCCACAGCAATTACTTTCAGCAGGATACTTCTTATCCCCCTTTTTGTTCTCGTTGCTGCAAGAAATCCCTTGCTGGGAGCAGTAATCTTCACAATCGCTTCTGTAACAGATCTCCTTGACGGATATATTGCAAGGAGGTCAAAGCAGGTGACGCAATTCGGCATTATCCTTGATCCTATTGCTGATAAGCTTCTTGTGATCTCCGCTCTTATTATATTTGTTGACATGGAATTGGTTCCGGCATGGATAGCGATCGTAATCATCGCAAGGGAATTTACTGTCACTGTTCTGAGAATTGTTGCTCTCTCAAAAGATATTGTTATACCTGCTGAAGCAGGCGGCAAGATAAAGATGGGTGCCCAGATAACATCCATTCTTGTTCTGCTCGTTGATAAGGCACAATTTATCGGCATGGATTTATACAGCATAGGCATAGCGTTTCTTTGGGGCGCGATGCTTATCGGCCTCTTCTCCGGAGTTCAATACTTTATACTTTTTGGAAAACGTTTGTGACAGATTCCCTGATTTTATATCCGGCGCTGTATCTTCTTATCCCTGTTGCTTATCTCATCGGCTCCATACCTTTCGGACTGCTTATCGGAAAGAGAATGGGTATAGATTTGAGAGCATCTGGAAGTAAAAATATAGGCGCCACAAACGTGCTTAGAACAGCTGGCAGGATACCGGCTTTATTGACCCTTCTTGGAGACTCTTTAAAAGGCGCGATACCTCTCCTTATATTCAGGGCAGTGCTTGGGAAAACAGCCTCCGGCGCTGAATTATGGGAAGGGGTTATAGGTCTGACAGTTGTGATCGGACATGTATTCCCGGTCTTTCTCTCATTTAAAGGCGGCAAAGGTGTTGCTACAGGTTTTGGAGTTCTTGCTGTTTACAGCCCGGTGCCTGCTGCCGTTGTTTTGCTTATCTGGATATCAATCGCAGCCCTGACAAGGTATTCTTCGCTTGCCGCCATAAGCGCGGTTCTTTCCCTGCCTTTCATATATTTATTGTCAGGCGGTTCATTTGCTAAAATTTCTTTTGGAATATTACTTGCAATTTTGATAGTATTAAAGCATAAAGAAAATATAAAGAAACTTATTAATGGAACTGAATCGAGGATTGGCGCGAAAGTGCCTTGAATTCTTTTGGATTGACGAAAGGATATTGGTTGATTAGAAAATTAAGATACCTCTTCTTTCTTTGTTTCACTGCCGGCATATTGCTGTCATCTGAATACGTCTATTCGGATGACCATATTAATAATACCGCTGAGTTAACTCATACTGAAGATAAATCAGCAAAGACTGATCATGCCTTGCCCCGGCTGACTGATTTCAAGTCATTATCTTATTACAAAGTTGATAACAGGTTCACCAACATGGAGCCGTACTCAACCGCTCTTATTAAAAAGGGTGAAGAGGCCTTGCAAAATGATCAAAAAACAGAGGCAATCGCTTTTTTTGAAACCGCTATAGCACTGTCGCCCCATTTGCCGCAATCATATTTAAATATGGCAAAGGCAACTTTCTCATTCTCTCCAAAAGGCTTTATCGGCTCTGTGGGCTATGTGCTTGATGCATGGAAAGCGCTTACAGATAACCTCTGGTGGTCATTCAAGACAGCGGGCATGATGCTTGCCAGTATTTATATAGCTTTATTCGCAGCCATAGGCATTTTTATTGCCTTGCTGGCGCTATCCAAATTCAGAATCTATCTGCATGATATTATTGAAGACCGGAAAAAGATCTTTCTTATGCTTCCCTCAGTAATCCTTGTTTTCCTCGGCCCGATATTCGGGATATTTGCCTTGACGCTCCCTTTCTGGGTCTATTTGAAGAAGAAAGAGAAAGCGCTTTTATACAGCCTCTTCTTTATCTCTGCTGTGGCTATATTTACTATCCCTTACCTTTCCACATTTCTTAATGCCCACAGTGAAGCCACTTTGAGAAGCATTATCAATGTCAACAGTACGTTATATCATGGCAATACCGCTTACTTTGAGAAAGGGCAGGAGGATTATGAAACCATTTTCTCATATGCGTTATATAAGAAACAAAAAGGCGATTATAATGAAGCAATAAAAACTTACGAGAATCTCCTTGGAAAGGGGAATGACGCTAAAATTTACAACAATATGGCAAACTGCTATGTCGGCCTCGGCGACTATAAAAACGCATTCTTGCACTACGATAAATCTTTAAAGTCGAGAGATCTGGCTTCCGCGTATTACAATCTGAGCCAGTTAAAGAATGAGCTTTTTGAGTTTAAAGATGCCGATGCTTTTTATAAAAAATCGCTTGAGGTGAATGCTGATGAAGTCGCTATATTCACAATAATCAAAGGTCATTCCGCCAAAAGCGCTGTTGTAGACGAGGTGATAGACAATAACGGATTACGGGTTTTGGCATTTCAACGCATATCCGGCAAGGCTTTCTCAGGCCGGATCGGAAACATCTTCACTTTTGTTCAGGCCCCTTTCGCCATATTCCTGCTTTTGCTGATAACTGCCGCTGTAACCATTTACGACAAGAAGACGCTTAATAAGGCATTTAGATGTCAAAAATGCGGAAGGATCCTTTGCAGCGGCTGCGAGGAAGAAGAGATCGTAGAAGATGATATATGCCCCAAATGTTATAAAACCCTTTCCCGTACCACTGAACTCAACCCCAAAGACAGAATGTCAAAGAAGATAGAGATAAATCGTTATAGAGAGGAAAGGAATTACAAATTAAGAATAATGACTCTGTTTCTTCCCGGCAGTGGACATATATATTTTGATGAGCTTATTCCGGGTTTCTTATTTTTATTCTTATTTCTTTTCCTCATATCATCTGCCTTCATATGGGGGCTCCTTATGCCTTCAGTTATAATGGCGCCGTTTGCTCACACTGTTACGTGGCTGTCAATAGCGGGCATTATTATTTTTTATTTTGCTGTAGTTATGCATATCTTAAGAAAGGTAGATTGACAATGGAAGGCGTTTTAGAGGAATTCGGGCTTGCTGATATTCTTCAGTTGATATACTTTCAGAAGAAGAGCGGCGTGCTGAATGTTATCGGCAATAAGGACACGGTAAAAATAAACCTGATCAACGGGAATATTTCAGGCGTTGAGTCCAAGAGAAAATTAGGGGACTTCAAGCTCGGCAGTATATTGGTAAAGAAAGGCTTAATAACATCCGATAACCTGAACGTTGCTTTGGAGATCCAGAAAGAAGAAAAGATAAAGCTCGGTATAGTCTTTTTAAGACGCGGACTGGTTTCCGAAGAAGTGCTTCAGGCGGCTATAAAGGAACGAATTACTGAAGCGATAGCAAATATTTTTGCCTGGAAAGAGGGCAGATATGAATTTATTGCGCAGGATATCTCCCCTGACACTGAACTCCCTGTTTCGATAGATACTCAGCATCTGCTTATGGATGGTCTCAGGACTGTTGATGAATGGTCACTGATTGAAGGAAAGCTTGATCTTGATACGACATTTGAGCTTAGGAAAGAGCCGGAGCCGGGACAGCTGGACGAGACCGAGATGGCCGTTTTTAATCTTATAGACGGTGTAAGCGATGTCAGCACAATTATCAGCGTAAGCCCGTCAGGAGATTTTGATACATCCAAGGCGCTGATCTCACTTGAGGAGAAGGGCATCATAGCGCCTGCTGTTATTGACCTTTATAAGGAATTAAGGGAAGAAGAAGTAGTTCAGGTAAGTGTATCTGAGAAGCCTTTTATAATAACAACCTTAATAATCGCGGCAATTGTATTGATAGTTGCTCTCAAAGGAGTCTTTGATACCTTCAGGGCTCTAAGTCACGTGCGGGCTGACTCAAAGATTGAGAGATTAAAAGAAAAAACGGATATATATTTCATTGAAAAAGGCCGGTATCCTGACGAGAAAGAGATAATAGGGGAAGAGGAAGATTCATGGGGAAGGCCGTACATATACAGACTGTCTAAGGACGGCTTCAGCCTCTTCAGCATGGGTCAGGATGGAATCGAGGGTACTGATGATGATGTATATTGATGCAGAACATCCCTTCCGAGCATTGCTTTCCCCCTATCGGTCATCTGAATAATTATTATGAAACCTGCAATAATTCTGCTCAGCGGAGGCGTTGATTCAACCACTTCTATGGCTATAGCAAAGGCTGAGGGGTTTGAAATTTATGCCCTCAGCTTTGACTATGGACAGAAACACGGGGTAGAGCTTGAATCAGCGCGGCGAATCGCAGCCAAATATGAAGTTAAAAAGCATCTTATCATTCGCTTTGATATGAGAGAGATCGGAGGGTCAGCCTTGACGTCGGATATGGAGGTGCCGAAAGAGCGGCTGGATAACGCTGCCGAAATAAATATTATACCGGTTACTTATGTGCCTGCAAGAAATACAATATTTTTATCCTTTGCATTAGCATGGGCTGAGACGATCAATTCGGAAGATATATTTATCGGGGTCAATGCGGTTGATTACAGCGGTTACCCTGATTGCAGGCCCGAATACATCAAGGCATATGAAGATATGGCAAACCTTGCCACAAAGGCTTCTGTTGAGGGAAGGGCGATGTTTCATATACGAACGCCGCTAATAAATCTTACCAAGTCGGAGATTATCAAAAAGGGAACTGAACTCGGCGTTGATTATTCGCTTACATGGAGCTGTTATGACCCAGTTCAGAAAAACGGACAATATGTCCCCTGTCTGCGCTGTGACAGCTGTCTTTTAAGAGCGCGTGGCTTTGAAGAAGCCGGAATTAAAGACTCTCTTGTCACTTAAAGTGTATTGTTAAGATTAATACGTAACATGTTGTTAATCAACAATAAATAGACAGTGCTTCCGTTCGTATAGTCTTTTAGAATTCTCGCGGCTCTATTAGGAGTTTAATGCCTTCGATGATTTGTTTAATCCTTGTCGGTGAGAGCCTTCCAATCTTTTCAACAAGATCGGCTTTGTCAACCGTAATTATCTGCGATATATTTATAACGCTCTCTTTTTTTAGACCGCCTTCTCCTTTTTTGAGAAGAATGTTGCCCGGAGCTTTTGACAATTTGAGATTTGATGTTACGGAGCAAACAACAACGGTATTGATCCTGCTAAGATTAAATATGTTGTTTTGTACGATAACATGAGGGTGTTTATAGCCAAGCCGCCCCGATCCCTGCGGTATGCCCAAATCAATCCAGAAAATATCACCCTGCCTGATTTCCAAATCAGTAGGGTTCCTTTAACAATTCCCGAGAATAGTATTTTTTGCTCGTTTGCCGTAAAGTGGTATCTTGAGCCTCTTCCGGTTCTGAATAGACCTCATTGAGAGATGATAAAAGATTTTGGGACTTGATTCGCTCGAGATATTCCTTGACCGCAATGGTAAAAAGCTCGCTTCTGGAACGATGCTGCTTTTTGGCTGTTTCCTGCAGTTCATCAAAAGTTGAGTGACGAGTGCCACTGCAAGATGACAACATGCCTCCAAACCGATTTGCAGTCCTCAAAACAATGCTACCTGAAAAAGTGTCCTGTGGTACTCGTTCACTGCAATGACTTGATACTAATCAAGACCTCCACATGATACTGCAATGCAGTATCATGTTATATCCAAAAAACCTAAAAAGGAGGCCAGTATGAAATTCTATGTTAAGCAGCACAAGTATTACTGTGGAGTAGATCTCCACGCCCGCAGTCTGTATGTCTGTATTATTGACAAGGAGGGAAGCATAGTCAAGCACAAAAACATCGAAGCAACACCTGAGGCATTCCTGAATATTATAAAGGACTGCCGAGAGTACCTCGTCTGTTTTGAATAAGACGGCACAAGGGCACGGATTATTTTCTATGTCGCGGAGGAATGGGTAACCGCCGCCCCTGCTGTCGTCTCTATGATTAGGGACTATTGAACATCTATAAGTGTTTGCCCCGCTTAGAAACTCTTCTCAATGCTTTATTTCTAACGGGATTTGGCGCAGACCATGTTCTTCTGCCGGTGATTGTGAAACTAAGTCAGAGTATGTTTTTGTATCGCTTCGATTGACGGATTTTTTTAAAATCCGTTACGGGTGAGTTTTTGCTATTGACAACCGGAGGCATTATAAGTGTTAGATTTTTATTGTTTTTAGTTTTAAATACTTCTCAATAGGTTCAAAATCCCTATCATCATGCAACAGAGAGAAGTGATAATGAATACAAAAGGTCCCAATCATAACATCTATAGTCTTCCGTACAGTGACTCCGTTCTTTCTGAGAAATCGATAATTCAATGCACTCTTTATCGCCAGTTCTTGTCCTACCATCTCCATGAATGGAAAATCCAATAATAGTTTTTGTGCCGTTCTGAAGTCATGATCGTTTTGAAACCCTTGTAAAACCTCAGTTAGAATAATATCTCCTAAAATAATCTCCTTATCCCCTATCGCAGAATCCAGCCAATCAGTTTTATCTGTTGCCTTCCCATTGAAATAATCAATCCAGATGGATGAATCGACCAATATCATCTGTCTGCCCGCATCTCATCGAGATTACCAACCCACTTAAGTTTACCTCGATAATTTTTAATCTTTGCTTGACGCTTGAACTTCACCAATAGTTTTAACCCGGCCTCTATAGCATCCTTTTTTGTTTTCAGCCCAGATGATTTAAGAGCGGTCTCCATCAAGGAATCATTAATAACGACGTTTGTTCTCATGTCTACCTCCTGTGTGTATAGATAAACTATATTATACACCAGCAACACCATAATGGTAGAACAATTATAAAAATCTAATGCGGCGCTGAGCGGGTTCCCCGCTCGAACGACTCGTTAGTGTGGCCATCCTTGTCCAGGTCAAGGCTAATCCTTCATTGCGTTTAGCAATAAAATTACCAATTATCAGCGCCAATCAAGCGTAATTGCCACCCCTGCTTTCCACGGCAAAAATTTGCACGGTCCTCCTTCATGAGGTTTTTCAAAGGGGCTTCTACTGCGGAGGTCAAATCTACATTTATTGTTGATTCAATACATTCCTGAAATGCACCGCTGCCTTTTTCTGTTTCAGATTGATACACATTACCAATCCTTACTGAATATGTGATATTGTTTTCTTTGTTAATCCAGTTCCTCAAGGTGTCAAGCCTTCTGTGCGCATTTCTTTCCCGGTACTGGTGCTCGAGAAACTCCTCTATGGTTTGCCTGTCCTTATCTGTCATGAGATTGTAATAAATGACTTTGGTTTTAAAGATGTTTGACTGCATCCATCTCAACTTGACACGCTTCTCAGCGCTTAATGACAGCAGGTTTACTATTTCTATGAGATATTCATCCAGCTTCATCAGATCTTTCTGCTCTGCTGCCTGCATAAGTTTTGCATACGCAGGGTCTCCAAGGATTTTGGCGTCAATAAATGCATCATTATATTTAGTCCCGGGAGATGTTTTTTTTGTATAAGCAACCAGTTCTTCAAAAAGAGGAATGTAACTGCGCAGATCTATCTTTTCCCCTTCATCGTCGGCAGCAGGCATATACCATTCAACAAACAACTGCAGATGAGCAATAACATCTCTCACCTTAACATTAAAACCTGCCTTTTGTATTTTCTCGCCGGATTTAATCAGGTCTTGCCATTGCCTTGGATTAAATTTCTCCAGTGATACAGATTTAAGCAGGGATGGCATCTTCTTCGAACTTTTGGTCTCCATGATGTACGCAGGATGATAAACCGTGGCATAAACATAATTAAACATAAAGGGATTATAAAAATTGACAGGTATTGTATGCGGCCCGGGAGATTGAATAAGCCTTGTGTCCAGATATGCTGAACTGCTGCCATCAAGTTTGGGTCTGTTATAACCGGTCTTAATTAAAAAATATTTGTTCTTGTCCGCAACAGGTCCTATATCTACCAGTACGCCTGAGTACGCCGGCAGTGCCATCGCCAAAATAATCAGGGATGATATGACTGCATATATTGTTGTCCTCATAGCAGCGTGCCGTCGCTTCCGATTCATTTTCATACAATATTTCTAACTGTTCGCTAATGTATAGTTTTTCTAATTTCGTTAATCTAACACATTACCACAAGTTGATACTTCTCACTGTTCGATTTACAAGGCCCAAGTTTCTTTGTTGAGATATATCAAGTGCCGACACAGCTCTCCCCCAGCTATACTTGCGCCAACACTTCCCGACAACACTGTAATAAAAGCTATTACCCCGTACTCCGCGAAGTAATCGGCATGCACTGAGAATACATATATTGCGGCCAACAACCCGACGCTCCCACCCGCTACACAACTCCACTTACGTTCTCCCCCAATACCTCCGGAAATTGCGCCAGCCGCAAAGCCTGCTAAGCCCACCATAATAGCTCCCGACAGAGCCCCCACTAAGGGGGAGGGACCGAATATACCAAATCCTCGGCCAAAGCCTGCTTCTGCTAGAGCAAAACCAACAGCACCGACTATGGCGCCAGTAAAGGCCCCTGTGATACCGCCCGCCACAATTCCCATCACATGACGTATAAGCCTATTAATTTGGTTCCTTCCCTATGCACCGGAATGGAGCTGTAGAAACTGACCTGCCCGTAATCCTTCTTTATCATCGTCCCTCCTGACTTTATGTTTGCTTTATTTATGCAAACTTAATGCCAGTCTTTTTCAGCAGTCTCAAATTGTCTTTTTTGTGTACGCGGAAGTAACCCGATCAGGCGGGTTGATTGACTGGTGTACGCCCGGCATGGGCGTGAACTTATGGGGTCAAAGTCCCCTGTACGAGAACCCGGAGGTTTTCATAGTAATGAATACTACCAAAAGTACAGCCGAAGGCAAGGGCGATTCCGTGAGGAATGGTCTGAAGGAAGCCGGAGCGCAAAAGTGCGAGCCGACGAACAGAAACCGCATACAAGGCTTAGCCCTTGGGCGAGTCAGCACAACATGACGAAGCCCGCAGGTTCAAAGGGCAGGGTAAATGCGGCGGTTGTGCATGGAAAGTTCACGTTCTTATCCGGGGAGATCTGCGCGTCACGCGATAGGAGGTTCATGAGCTTAATACCGGAGAGGTCTGACCGGTTGACCAAAGACCCGGCATATACCGTTGCTGTTGACGGGTATGAGTCCCTGCAAAGGGAGACACGAAACAGACAGCAACTCATGAGCAATCCTATAGCGCCCTTTATGGAAACATGCAGGGTAAGCACGCAGAAGTCAGCAGAGGGCATAGTAGTTCCGTTAAGGGACGAAGGCCTGAACGCAGAAAAGAGTGAGGCGATTCCATGAGCTCTGATGCAACCATGAATCCGAACGGAGGAGTTGTAAACAGGCGCGTCATGGAAGACCGACCCCTCGAACCTGTCTCAGTGGAGTACGTTGTCAAAAGAGGCAACATACTCAATGCATGGAAACAAGTCAGGGCAAACAAAGGGTCTCCCGGTATTGATGGTATCACCATCGAGGAGTTTCCAGAGTATGCCCATGAGAACTGGAAAGGAATTAAACAATCTTTACTGGAAGGAGAGTATAGACCTTCACCAGTCAAGAGAGTCGAGATACCGAAAGACAACGGCGGAACCCGTCCTTTGGGTATCCCCGTTGTCATGGATCGTCTGATTCAGCAAGCGATCTGTCAGATTCTCAGTCCTGTCTTTGACCCCCATTTCTCCGAATCCAGCTTTGGTTTCAGACCTAACCGCTCTGCGCATCAGGCGGTCAAGAAGGTATTGAACGACATTCAGAAAGGATACCGCTATGCCGTGGACATTGACCTTGAGAAGTTCTTCGATACGGTTGACCACGACACTCTGATGAATCGGGTGTCCCGCAGAGTCAGGGACAGAGGCATCCTTCGGCTTATCGGGAAATACCTTCGGGCTGGCGTTGTCGTAGACGGCAGGCTGAACCAAACATCCAAAGGAGTGCCACAGGGCGGGCCGCTTTCGCCCCTTCTGAGCAACATCCTTCTGGATGATCTTGATAAGGAGTTGGAGAGAAGGGGATATAGGTTCGCACGCTATGCAGATGATCTTACCATCCTCGTAAAGTCGGAACGTGCCGCTTATCGGGTGATGGACAGTATCAGCCGTTACCTTGAAAAGAAACTCAAGGTGAAGGTCAACAGGGACAAAAGCCGGGTGGTTAAGGCTGAGGAGAGTTCTTTTCTCGGCTTTACCTTCACCCGTAAAAGGCTTACTGTCTCTGAGAAATCCCTTGCGCGTTTCAAGTCCGAATTGCGGCGTTTCACCGGTCGCAGTTGGGGCGTTTCGATGGACTACCGTTACTGGAAAATCAGTACCTACAGTCAGGGATGGATGAATTACTTCGGTATCGCTATGAAGTATAACGATGTCGTCGAATTCGATCATTGGCTTAGGCGTCGTATTCGCATGTGTTACATGAAACAATGGAACAGGGCGAGAAAACGCATCGGTGAATTGATAAAGCTCGGTGCGCCGAGATACCACGCGATTCTGACGGGGCTGAGCAGGAAGGGCTACTGGCATCTTGCGAAGACCTTGTCTACGAACATGGGGTTGTCCAATGCGCACCTTGAAAAGCAGGGACTTGTTTCTATTCGCACGCTGTGGATTGGGATTCACTATCCGGCTAAGGCACGATGATTCTGCGAAACGCCCATTGCGGACCCGCATGATGGGTGTTGTGGGGGCTGGGGGTTAAACTCCCCCGGCTACCCGATTAGTCATTCTTTTTTGCTCAAATTTGTTGATAAATACTCAACTGACTTTATTTGTCATGTATCGTTTAGCCAGTACCATGTGTCGTCACAGGCTGAATAGGAAATCCACCACAACTGGCAGTGAATAATAAACCAAGCCAGATCAGAAATGCTATAGCATAAAGTATGTAAATTGCTCCTGTATGCCAAGCCCAAAATTGTCGTGGAGCGGAATAAAGTAAATGAGCAAGACAATTATCTGATACTGTAGATTGCTGCTGACCCTGTGTAGTATAAAATTGTTTTTCAATCGCTTTAGCCCTGTTTATACAAACATCATACAACTGTCTATTTCGACCTTCAAGCATGATTATAGCCCATGAAGAAACTATGCCGATGATAGATACCAAATATTGATACGGCTTATTGTTGAAAATTGGCTGAGTAAATACCGCATAAAGTAGTGCTGATGTCAGTGTTAAAAAAAATGCAAGTACAGTAAATCTCAAACCGACAAGAAAACGCCAGTTGTCAAAACATTGATCGTATTCGACTTTAAGTTCGTCAGTCATTCCCCCCCCTCTTTTCAATCTTGCGATTTCATATATTTAGCAGTCAACAATAGAGTTTGAATGTTACTCATAAATCTGTTCGCTAACAATTTATTTAATCAACAAAACACAGAACATCGTATAATCGCAATAACATCAACCTACTACCGATATATTCATAATGACTAAATTTATTTTTATCTTTCTAGCGCCTACCTTTCATCAAACTCTGTGGTGAATGATAAGTATGCGCCTTATTATGCCAGGTGGGTTTCAGCCTGTTATGACTTTGTAAACCAACCGCTTTCTGAAGTTTTGCCTAAGGAACAAAAAGAAGATTTCTTCAAGCATTTTGCGAAAAACCATGAAGACTGGCAGGTTAAGCAGGCGGAGGCTGCGCTCAGGCTTTATGACTATATACCTATCAGGCTTGCAAACATCCGCAAAACAAAAGTCTCCTCAAAATAAAGGTGAATGGAGCATTGTTGAGACCAATACGCAAAAGGCTATGCGGTTGAGGCACATGTCGTACAGCACTGAAAAGACCTATCTGCTCTGGCTGCGGTCATTCGCCGGATTTATTGCGGAGAAAATACCTGATGATATGGCAGTTGCTGATATACAGAAATATCTGAGTTATCTTGCCGTAGATCGCAAGGTCTCTGCCTCTACTCAGAATCAGGCCCTCAATGCGCTTATCTTCATTTATCGGAATGTTCTTAATAAGACAATCGGAGATAATGAACTGAATGCGGTCAGGGCGGTTTACAGGAGGCGACTGCCCGTTGTCCTGACTGCAAAAGAGACGCATGCAATACTTGATAAGATGTCTGGAGTTCACCGCTTGATGGCGATGGTTATTTACGGCTGCGGCCTGCGGATTCATGAATGCCTGAACATGAGAATAAAAGATGTTGATATTGAACAGTGCATTGTAATTGTCAGGGCTGGTAAGGGTGATAAGGATCGACGAACTGTTCTTCCTGAATCATTGAAGAATGATCTGATCCAGCAGATTACTGAGGTGCGCTGTATTTACGATAATGATAGAAAAGAAGAACTTAACGGCGTTTATCTGCCAAACGCACTTGAGAGAAAATATCCGAATGCAGGTAAGGAGTGGGGGTGGTTCTGGCTTTTTCCTTCAAAATCGCTTGCTGTTGACCCGCGCACACGTATTGTCCGCCGTCATCATATGCATCCAGCATCGCTTCAAAGGGCGTTTAAAACAGCGGCGGCAGAAGCTGGCATAACCAAACAGGCGTCAGTTCATACACTCAGGCATAGCTTTGCAACACATCTTCTTGAAAACGGATATGACATAAGGACAATTCAAGAACTCCTCGGACATACCAATCTTCAAACTACCATGATATACACGCACGTGGCAACGAAGAATATTCTTGGCGTCAAAAGCCCGCTTGATTTTTGAGTTAATTAAGCGGCGTATGACTATGGGAACAAGGGAAATAAAGAGACGGCAGGCAGAAGTAAGTTTCTACAGAAAAGCCTGACGATTATATATTGTTAATTAATTGAAGAACGATAAATTGAAAATATTCTTTTCTGGAATAGGCGGGAGCGGGGTTTCGGCTATTGCGGGTTTTATGGCTGATAAGGGCCATATAATTGCCGGCTCGGACAGGTTGTTTGATAAGAATCCGGATCATCCGCTCAAAAAGACTCTTAAATTAAAGGGCATCAATATTTTTCCGCAGGACGGAAGCGGCATTGATGATACTTTTGATCTTGCGGTATTCAGCACTGCTGTTGAGCATGATCAGCCGGAATTCTTAAAAGCCGCATCACTCGGAATTCCTGTTAAAACAAGGCCTGAATTTCTTTCCGAATTGTCCGCTTCATTTAAGACAATCGCTGTTTCAGGCACAAGCGGAAAATCAACCGCTTCGGGACTACTTGCCTTTCTTATGAAGGAACTCGGGATCAGTCCTAATTTCATAGGAGGAGGAAGGGTTAAGCAGTTCAAGTCATCATCAAGTCAGGGCAATTACCTAACCGGAGAGTCTCAGCATCTCATTATCGAGGCATGCGAGTCTGACGGCACTATCGTGAACTACAGGCCGGAGCATTCGATCATCCTCAATCTCGCTCTTGATCACCACACTATAGACAAGACCGCCTCAATGTTCCGGGAATTAATAAAGAATACAGCCGGTAAGGTTATATTGAATGCTGATGATGAAAATCTTGGCATGGTAACCGGCGGAGATGTTGTTACATTTTCAATAGAGAAGCAGTCAGCATTTAGAGCGCATGACATACACTATATGCCCTTCAACACTGATTTCTCACTGAACAATATCAGGTTCAGCTTATCTCTTCCGGGGAAGCATAATCTTCTTAATGCGCTTTCATGCATTGCTTTTCTTTCAGAATTTGAAATTCCATTAGAGAGGATCACCGAAGTATTGCCGGAGTTTGCGGGCATAGAGAGACGCTTTGATATTTACCTGAACAACGAGCACGGCCTTGTAATTGACGATTACGCGCACAACCCTCACAAAATATATTCACTCATGCAGACTGTCCAAAAGATAAAAGAGAATATCTGTTATATATTCCAGCCGCATGGATTTGCTCCTACCAAAATGATGAGGAATGAATACATAGATGTTTTTGCAAAAAACCTTCGCGGCTCTGACCACCTGATGCTTCTCTCCATTTTTTATGCAGGCGGGACTGTAAGCAAAGAGATATCAAGCCATGACCTTGCCGACGGCATTAAAGCACAGGGAGGTTCTGTGGAGGTGGTTACTAAAAGAGGAGATATTATAAAGAGACTTCATGAGCAGAAGAACTATGTTATCTTTGGCGCTCGCGATGAAACGCTTGCAGATTTTGCAAAAGATATAGCGGATAAGCGGAAAATGCTATAATTTTATGGTTTAAAAAAAGCATCGCTTCACTCATAAAATTATCCCTGATTTACACTCAATTTAAATTACAGGAGTAACGGCTAACATAATGAAAAGAATGCTTGATATGAGTCCGGAATATAAAACAGAAGAGCGCAGGATATCGCTCTTTGCAAAGCTGTTTCCGACGGTCAGTTTTTACTTTAAGGCAGTAGTTATCATTTTCAAAAATAGCCGGATGGCTAAACGCTCCATGCACGGAAGAACTGAATGGTCAAGAAGCAGTCAAGCGATTCTCCGCGCAATAGAGAGCGTAGGCGTTAAGATTGAAATGAAAGGGATGGAGCATGTCAAAGCAGTGGAAGGCCCTTGTATATTTGTTGCAAACCATATGAGCACACTTGAGACTCTAATACTTCCTGTCATGCTTCTACCCTTTAAAGATATAACATTCATAGTCAAAGAGAGTCTTGTGAAGTACCCTGTATTCAAGCATGTGATGACCTCAACAAACCCGATAGTATTAGGCAGGACAAACGCGCGCGAAGACCTGATAACGGTTTTAAAAGAAGGCGAGCAAAAACTGAAGGAAGGCAAATCCATTGTCGTATTTCCGCAGACTACGAGGTCAATCACCTTTGAGCCTGAAAAATTCAATACTATAGGTGTGAAGCTCGCAAAGAGAGTATGCGTACCCGTAATTCCAATAGCGTTAAAGACAGACGCATGGGGTTATGGAAAGATATTTAAAGACTTTGGCAGAATAGATCCGTCGCTCACTGTGCGTTTTGCCTTCGGAGAACCTCTCATGGTCAAAGATAGAGGCATGGAGGAGCAAAATAAGATAATAGAGTTTATTGAGAATAAGTTAAAAGAATGGAGAGAATAACGAAATTAGGAAGGGGAATTACATGGAGAGATTTGGTTCAAAAGGGATAATTGAAGTTGAAGGAAAGAGATACACGATCTTCAGATTAAAAAAGCTCGAAGAAAAAGGCATCGCAAATATCTCCCGATTGCCCTTCAGTATCAGAGTGCTTGCAGAAAACCTCCTCAGGAATATGGACGCAAGCACGATTACCGAAGAAAACGTGAGAGAGATAGTAAACTGGAAGAGAAGATATGATGAACTGAAGGAAATTGCCTATTACCCTTCAAGGGTTATATTACAGGACTTCACAGGTGTGCCGTGTGTTGTTGATCTTGCCGCCATGAGAGATGCGATGGCTGAATTAGGCGGAGACCCTATGAAGATAAATCCGCTCGTGCCTGTTGATCTCATTATTGACCATTCAGTCCAGGTTGATCACTATGGCACATCTGATTCCATCACGAAGAATATGGAGATGGAATATAAGAGGAATGTGGAAAGATACACGCTCCTGAAATGGGCGCAAAAATCTTTTAAGAATATGAGGGTCTTTCCTCCGGGCTCAGGAATAATTCATCAGGTAAACCTTGAGCATATATCAAAGGCTGTAATGACTGAAGAAAAAGAGGGAGAAGTGACAGCATTTCCCGATACTGTTATAGGCACTGATTCGCATACCACTATGATAAACGGTCTCGGTGTTCTTGGATGGGGAGTCGGAGGGATTGAGGCTGAAGCAGTTATGCTTGGTCAGCCTTACTATATGACCATCCCTGAAGTTATCGGAGTAAGGCTCTCAGGCGTACAATCTGAGGGCACAACGGCTACCGACCTTGCGCTCACAATCACAGAGTTCCTTAGAAAACATAAGGTGGTCGGTAAGTTTGTGGAGTTCTTCGGCAAGGGGGTTAAGAGTATGTCTCTTGCTGACAGGGCTATGCTGGCTAACATGGCGCCTGAGTATGGCGCGACAACAGGCTTTTTCCCTGTTGATGAAGAGACAATCGCTTATCTCAGACTGACCGGACGCGGAGATGCCGCATCTCTGGCTGAGGCATATTCAAAAGAGCAGGGGTTGTTCTACTACGGCACCGAAGAGCCTGAATATTCTGAGGTTCTTGAATTCGATATATCCAAAGTAGTCCCGTCAGTAGCAGGTCCTTCGAGACCTCAGGACAGGCTTCCGCTAAACGAACTTAAGAAGAGCTTTATGGGATTTATAACATCAAGCCGGGCTGATAAATCATCTCCCCCTTCCAACAATGAGGCATGGCATAATGAAGGCGGCGGATGCAAAGCGCCAACCGCTAAAAAAGAGGCGGTAATAAATATAGACTCGCATGAGATAAAGCTTTCTGACGGCGCTGTTGCCATCGCTGCGATAACTTCATGCACAAGCACCTCAAATCCTTCAGTGATGATAGGGGCAGGGCTGCTTGCAAAAAAGGCGGTTGAGAAGGGTCTGAGCGTCAGCCCGCATGTAAAAACATCTCTGGCGCCGGGTTCCGGTGTTGTGGAAGAGTACCTCCAAAAGTCAGGGCTACTTTCTTATCTGGAGAATCTTGGTTTTTATACTGTAGGTTTCGGATGCACAACATGCATTGGAAACAGCGGCTCGCTTCATCCTGAGATTGAGAAAGCTGTAAAGGAAAAGGGGTTGATCCTCACTTCGGTATTGTCGGGCAACAGAAACTTCGAGGCAAGAATTCATCAGAGCGTCAAGGCTAATTACCTTGCATCGCCGGCTCTTGTTGTTGCATTGGCACTTGCCGGAAGAGTGGATATTGATCTGACAAAAGAGCCTCTTGGGATGGATAAGAATAATAAGCCGATATATTTGAAAGATATCTGGCCTTCAAGAGATGAGATAAATGAGACCATGAACTCTCTTCTGACAGCATCTATGTTCACACAAAAGTACGCCTCCGCGCTTGACGGGGATAAGCACTGGCAGTCGCTTCCTGCGCCTTCAGGCAGCGCATTTAAATGGGATGAGGATTCAACATATATCAAGAAGCCCCCATTCTTCATCGGGTTTAGTCCCAAACCGGAAATGCAAGGCGAGATAAAAAATGCAAGGGCGCTCCTCGTTCTTGGAGATTCTGTGACAACCGATCATATATCTCCGGCAGGCTCTATTCCAAAGGAATATCCAGCTGGACGATATCTTTCCGAACATGGCGTCACTCCCAAAGACTTTAATACATACGGTTCACGAAGAGGCAATCATGAGGTGATGATGAGAGGGACATTTGCCAATGTAAGGATAAAGAACAAGCTCGCTGCAAAGGAAGGCGGCTACACGCTCAAACTTCCGGAGCAGGAAGAGCGGTTTGTTTTTGATGCGTCAATGAGCTACCTCGGGGAGGGCGTCCCTCTTATTGTGCTGGCAGGAAATGAATATGGAACAGGTTCATCAAGGGACTGGGCTGCAAAGGGAACTCATCTCTTCGGCATAAAGGCGGTTATCGCAGGCTCTTACGAGAGGATACACAGGAGCAATCTCGTAGGCATGGGCGTTCTTCCGCTTACCTTCCGTCAGGGAGCAAGCTGGCAAGATTTGGGATTGACCGGCAAAGAAAAATTTTCAATTAATGGGATTGTGGACATAACACCGGGTAAAGTCCTTAAAGTTGAGGCTGTTAAAGAAGACGGCGCTATTGTGAATTTCGAGGTAACGGCAAGACTTGATACAGGGGTTGAGGTTGAGTACTTCAAACACGGCGGGATACTGCCGTTTGTGTTGAGAAAACTTTCAAAGATGTAAACAGGCAGTCGATAATATAGAAGAAGTTGTTATTATTCTTAAAGGTGTGTCAATGGGCAAGTTAGCATGATTACAAAAGAGGATATTGAAAAATCGAGATCTCCGCGCGGCTTACGCCAGTTCGTTTGTTATCGTAAAAAGAAAGTAAGGCAGGTCAGATCTGAGCGACACGCTGCAATACTGAGAAAAGGTATTTATAATTATTTTATTAAGGAAATCGTACCACTCAGCATTTTTGCACTGAAGGCTTATCCAAACTCATATCGTGTGGAGCTTATACATGGCAATCAAAGATATGATGCGATAGTTAGGGATAGTTGCGGTAATGTTATTGATTACGTTGAGCTTACGTTTCCTGACGATTGGAAAGCTGAGGCAAACGATGCCAAACTCATTGTGTCGCGGGGATATGGAAAATTTGATTCACATTCACCTGGAGAAGATATTGACCGTCTTGGTAAATTTATTCATGATGTTTGTTTGAAAAAGGCTAAAAAAGACTATTCTGATTGCTCACTCGTTATCGTTATTGCTTTCTGGCCTCCTTCTGAACGTGAGCGTCATCTTTACTCACGCAAAATAAGGCAGATATTAACGCAGGTACAGTCCATATCATTCAAAGCAAAAAGAGTTTTTTTACTTCTTTTGGAGCAGCACAAAATATTAAAGGTTTGTTGAAAAAGTTCATTCTTACCGAATAGACGTCATATCCGCAAAAGCGGGTATCCAGAACATATTAAAAAACTGGATTCCCGTTTTCACGGGAATGACCAAAAAGGCTATAGAAATAGTTCTTCAACAGACTGTTGAAACTGTCAGCTTCTCAATTAACCGTCTTTTCATGGTTGAAGATATGAAAACCGCAGAAATCGCATGCGGTCTCAATATTATCACTCCATAGCTCTATATCAAAGCCACACCTTGGGCAGATAACCTCTGCGGAAAGCGTCATTGATTTAAAAGAAGAAGCCGGTTTATCCTTAAACTGGTTCCAGATCATATGCTTTCCTCCTATTTGCATTCAGGGCAGGTTCCGTAAAATTCTATATGGCTGCCTAAAACCTCGAAAGCTGTATTCTGTTCTTCAGGTACGTTCACTTTAAAATCGGCATGCACATCAACCACCATCTTGCACTTAAGGCATATCAGGTGATGATGGCTGGACGTATCAGGGTCATAACGCCTTCTTTCAGGATCAATCGAGAGGCTTGAGATATGTCCTTTCTCTCTTAATGTCTCAAGATTATTGTAGACGGTCGCGAATGACATCGTAGGAAACGTCTTCCTCACATACAGATAAATGTCCTCGGCAGACGGATGGTTTTTATTTCCCTCAAGGAACTTCATTATCGCAATCCTTTGCGGAGTCAGCTTAAATCCCTTTTCCCTGTAACGCTCCATAATACCTCTAATTGTAGTTTTGTTCCTTACAAATAAAGCATACCACTTAAGAATGATTCTTGTCAAGACAGGATTTGTTCACGTCAGAATAAATAATTTTAAAAGCGGCAGAAGAGAGGCTTATGTTTTTTATGCTTCTTATTTGATCTTTCAGGTTTTGCAGGCCTGCACATTGCGCATTTCTCATCATTGCACAATTGACAGAAGCTGCAGTCGGGACAGGGATGTTTTTTTTCTAACTTCTTGACTTTCCGAATTACAGGCTTCTTCATTTTATTATCCGTCTCCGCATAAGCCTGAAAGGGTAGGGGAGAAGGAGCAATGCAACAACTGTTATCCAGACAATATCCGGCAGAGAGGCTTTTATATGTCCAGAAGAAAAAGAGCGCGCAATATTTACAACATGATATAGGGGCGTAAAGAAGGCGACCTTTGCAACAGCCGGAGGGAGCGTGTCAAGTGGAAAGAAGATGCCGGAGAAGAGGAACATGGGGGTCATAAAGAGTGTATTAAAGTAGTTGAACGAATCTATGCCGGGTATCACCGAAGAAGCGATTACAGCTATCTCTGCAAAGACGAGTCCGCCGATAAATATGAGAGGTATTGTCAAAATAATATACGGCGAATCCACGAGCCTGAAGATTGAGAGGACAAATATAATTATAATTCCATAAAAAGTTCCCTTTGTAGCGCCCCATAGCAATTCGCCTGCCACAAGGTCGTCAATGTTAATAGGGGTGACAAGTATTGCATCGAATGTCTTTTGATACGTCATCCTGATATATGTCCCGTAAGTGCACTCAAAAGTAGCCGCAAACATTGATGACGAGGCTATCAGTCCGGGGGCAAGAAAGTTTATGTACGGAACACCGTTTATCTCCTTAACAAAAGCGCCGAGGCCGAATCCAAGTGCAATAAGATAGAGTACCGGATCAACAAAGTTCAGCACAAGGCTTGATTTATATCGTTTTGTATAGACGGTTAAATTTCTCTGCCAGACCCTGTATGCTTTTTTGAGTTTCATATGATTAAATCCATTAAAGTCGTCATCTATGAAAAAGTTTTTCAAGTATAAAGTGCACACTCCATAAGTCTTGTCTGGAGGAAGCAAAGAGACTTCACTTCAGTCTTGGAGCTTCCGAGAGACAATTTCTGTTTTTCGTCTCCTCCGTTGAGAAAT
>JACRPZ010000049.1 GCA_016222905.1 Nitrospirota bacterium | reverse complement strand
TATGCTTGGAGATATTCCGCTGAACTACATAAGACTGGAGAAGAACACCGGCAGGGCGCACGCAGGAAATGTCGGGATTGAGAATGCAAAGGGCGACTATATCGGGTTTCTGGATGATGACGATGAGTATTACCCGGAGCACCTGTTTGTACTCGTCTCTTTTCTGAAAGAGACGGGCCACAAGGTGGCTTATGGTGCTGTTGAGTTTGCCCATAAGGCGTTGGATGGCGATGGTCGGTCTACCATCTCAGAGGTAAAATGGATCTTCGGGCGCGATTTTTCTTATGGTGATCTGGTTATTGTGAACTATATTCCCCTTATGTCGCTTGTCTTTGATGTTGATATTTTGAAAAGGCTTAGGTTTGACGAATCCTTTGAACTTTACGAAGACTGGGACCTGCTTATCATGGCCTCGGAAAGGACAGATTTCTATTTTGTCAACCAGATTACGGCAGTCTATAACCAGTGGAGCAGTTCCCAAATCGCATTTCAGAGCCCTCCTGAGGTGATTCGTCAGGCGACTTTGAAGATTTACGAAAAACACTTGGCGAAAATGTCCCCTGAGATTATCTTCAGGGTGAGAGAGGAACGTGCCGAAAAAGACAGAAGCATAGCTGAAGTCAACGAACTTATATTGGAGAAGGAAAAAGTGATACAGCTTCGCGATGCCCGGATTACCGAGATAGAGGCCCGGGAGAATTCACTGGAGAGCAAAGTTGCAGAACTTGATGCTGAGGTGGTTCGTTATCAAGCTTTGGCGAATGCCGTATTTTCGTCGAAATCGTGGAAACTTACAGCCCCGCTTCGGCGGCTTCGCCGAGTCATCGGCTCTTTATTCAATAAACGCAGATTTGTGATTGGCCTTGCTTCGCTTCGGGTTGCAACTGCAAAAACGTATTGGTTTTACCGGAAATCGGGGCTGAAAGCGACAATACGGAGGATTAAAGCTGAATTGTATTTTGGCGTTTACCACTCCAAATCTCTGGGTTCTTCTCTTTATTCACCCGAATTGCTGGACATCGTGGATGTCCAACCCGTGTCTGGCGGAAACCCTGGCCGGATTGCCGTCCACGCGCATGTGTACTATCCTGATTTGACAAAGGAATTAGCGTCTTACCTAAAGAATATTCCTTTCATATTCGACCTCTTCGTATCTGTCTCGTCTGATGAGGCAAGAGATATCTGTTATCAGGAATTTTCGAAGCTGCCGCATGTTAGCCGGGTCATCGTGGATATCGTCGAAAATCGTGGCCGAGATATTGCGCCCATGGTATGTCATTTTGGCGTTCAATTGGCAAAATACGATTATTTCTGTCATATACATACTAAAAAATCTCTCTATTCACAAGTAAGTATGGCTGGCTGGCGGGAATATCTTTTTCGCCAACTTCTGGGGAGCGAGGATCAGGTACGGCGCATTTTTACGCTTTTTCTCATCAACCCGGATGCTGGAATTGTTTACCCTCAAAATTACGAGCATCTTCCCTATTGGGGGAATACATGGCTTTCTAACAGAGTATTAGGTTACCAAATATGCCGACAGATGGGAATCAAAGACGTGCCGGAAGGTTATTTTGACTACCCGGCAGGTTCGATGTTTTGGGCCAGGAGCAAGGCTATTCAGGATCTTTTCTCAGTAGGTATCAAACTAACGGATTTTCCAGTGGAAGCTCATCAGACCGACGGTTCGCTGGCACACTGCGTTGAGCGACTTTTGGTACTTATCGCCAGGAATGCAGGATACAAGCCGTTCATTTTGCGGGATCCTTTGTGTCCCAGTTGGTCCAAGTGGCGGCTCGACCGCTATATGGAACGAACGTGTGATTATGTTAAAAAGGTGACGCTGGAGGCAAGTAACATCAAAGTGGTTGCTTTCGATATTTTCGATACGCTTCTTATTCGGCCAGTGATACATCCTGAAACCACAAAAACGATCATTGAGCACCGCCTCCAGGAAAGTGGCGGCTCAGGCTTTGCTGGTCTGCGGGCGAATGCCGAAGGACTGGCGCGCACGCGTCTGGGACGAGACGTGGCTCTTGAAGACATCTACTGTGAGTTCGCATCATTGACCGGAAAACAGCTCAGCGAGGTGGAGTATCTCCGCTCCCTGGAGGAGCACATAGAACTGAAACTGGTCGCCGCCCGCCCTGATGGAATAGAGCTGTTCAACCACGCGATACGCAGCGGCAAACGCGTCATTCTTGTGAGCGACATGTTTCTGCCGCGGGCTGTTGTTGAGCGGATGCTTACGGAGAATGGAATCGAGGGCTACCAGGCACTCTTTCTTTCATCGGACATTGGGGTAAGAAAGGACACAGGGGAACTATACCGCCTCTTATTGGAACGGGAGAATATCTCTCCGTCCGAACTTCTGATGGTCGGTGACAACGAACATTCTGATGTTCAGATTCCTCTTGATCTCGGGATTCAGGTATGCCACGTTTTGCGACCGGTCGAAATAGCCCGGGGGTTGTATCGCTTTGAGCGGGTGCTTGAATGGGTTCAAACGGAAGGCAGCCTGGACGAACAACTGGTGCTGGGGTTAGTGGTAACAAGACTCTTCCAATCGGTCTTTTATGAGAGATTCGACCCTGACATTCTAATTCCCGGTGGACCGGAGCATATCGGCTATGCCGTGGTGGGTCCAGTTGTCCTAAGTTTCTGTTTATGGTTGATGGAGCAGGCAAAAACAGATGGTATCGAAAAGCTGTATTTCCTTGCCCGTGAGGGACAGTTGCTGAAAGAGGTCTATGACCGGGTAGCGAGGCATGTAGAGGACACAATCCCCTCCGAGTATCTTGTAGTATCCCGGCGTACTGTAACTGTCGCGATGATCGAGTCTTTCGACGACATTTGCAGGATTGCCAGAGATTCCGATTACTTTCCGAACGAACTGAAAGCATTCATCGGATACCGTTATGGGGTCACTTTGGATGATGATGACGTTAAAGAACTATGCCGGAAAGGCTTATGGCAGACCGGAAAAAGTGTAGAAGTAAGAGGCGATATCAGCCACCTTATGCCGGTGCTCAAAGAACTCGCGGAGAAAATCTTTGCCGGTAGCCGCGCAGAACGTCCTGGTCTGACAGCGTATTTGAATAGCATCGGGCTGAATGATGTCACGTCAGCAGCGGTAGTTGACGTGGGCTATTCCGGGACCATTCAGGGGATGTTATCCAGGTTACTAAAAAAACCGATTCACGGCTATTATATGCTGACCTCCGCAAAGTCAAGGGAAATTTGCCAGAGGCACGACGTTTTCGCGCAAGGCTATTACGGAAGTCAGCTTATTGTTGGCGATTTCAACGTATCTCCCCTGTGGAGAAGGAGTTTTGAACTGGAGACATTCTTGAGTTCCAACGATCCCCAAGTGATCTGCTACGATCTGTGCAACGATGGTCAACTTAAAGCGATACACCAAGAGCCTTTCCTCGAGGAACAGGGGTCTTTGGACTTACGCAACAATATCCGTCTCGGCGTCTCGTCTTTCATAGATGACTTCTTTGCGATTCAGCGTAACATTTATCCGGACCTTAAGCTTCCGTCGCATCTGCCCGAAATGTTGTTTGGGGAGTTTGTCGAGCGTATGTCGATATCGGAGCGTGGGACGATATCAGGGCTTGCTCTTGATGATCACTACTGCGGGCGTGGTATTGTAAGGTTGGTGTCATAGATGAATAGAAACTATATAAAGATGTCTTTTGACAGTCACTTTCGGGAGACGGCATGTTCAAAGAAAACACGATCCTGAATATGGCGAAGCGTGTCCTCCGTCAGTTTTGTGATCGGGGGCAAAGCAGATTCGAGAACGGCAGGCTCTATCTTCCCAGGGTCTACGTAAAACAGCTTGGCACGACGCATCGAGTCAAGCTTCGAGTTATCCAGGAGGCACCTAAGTATATTTTTGAACTCGAAGAGATAGAGCCTTCTCCGTACCAGATTGACAAACATGACCAGCGTATTTCATTTTGTTGCAATATATGCGGCAGCATTAATACGGAAGTTGCAATGGATATTGTAAGTAATCGCGAGGCTGCATCATGCGGGACCTGTCACTCAAGTCTGCGGATGCGATCTGTTATAAACGCTTTGTCTGTCGAACTTCTTGGCGAAAGTATTCAATTGCCGGCATTCCCGGTTTCCAGGAATATTAGAGGGATAGGGCTAAGTGATTGGGAAGGATATGCCAGTCGCCTGAAAAATAAGTTGTCTTATATCAATACGTTCTATCATCAGGTGCCGAGGCTTGATATAACAAATATTCCGGATGACGAAATTGGAAAATACGATTTTGTCATCTCCAGCGATGTCATGGAGCATGTGTCATACAAGGATCTCGGGAAGGCGTTCACGAACATGGCGAGATTATTGAAATCGGGCGGATTTTTGTTATTAACAGTTCCGTATAAACCGGACGGGGATACCGACGAATACTATCCGGATCTTCATGACTTCAAATTTATAACTACCAAAGAAAAAACCTTCCTGTACAACCGCACGGTCGATGGCGTGGAGCAGATTTTTAACAATCTGGTGTTTCACGGGGGAGGTGGATTTACCTTGGAAATGCGCATGTTCTCGGAGTCCGGGCTCTTGAAGGTTCTCGCTGATAATGGATTTGCCGGGGGCGTGAGAATTTACCGCGATAATGATGAGAAGTACGGAATAGCCTGGTGAGCGGCAGGAGCAGCACCGGCTATGCTTACAGGGTCGCCCTTGATTCATGGTATGTAAGAAACTGGAATCTCTGGCTTGACATTGTTATTCTGTTAAAGACAGTAAAGATAGTCATCAAAAAAGAAGGCGCCTGGTAATCTGATATCACCTAACTCCTTTCTTCTCCGAATTCCGATAAAGTTGTCTCTTATGATCATATCCGGTTGTATAGAAATTAAAGCGCAGATTTAAATATAATATCTTGACTGAAATAAAGAGCAGAAGAGGGTTATCACAACATTGGAAGAGAAAAAACCGTTGGTTTCAATAATCGTAAGGACAAAAGACAGGCCAAAACTCTTGAAGAATGCCATTAAGAGCATAGCGGAGCAGACCTACAGGCAGATTGAGGTTGTGCTTGTCAATGACGGGGGCTGCGACCTAAATGTCGAAGAGCTGAAGAATATGCTTGGAGATATTCCGCTATGCTTGGAGATATTCCGCTGAACTACATAAGACTGGAGAAGAACACCGGCAGGGCGCACGCAGGAAATGTCGGGATTGAGAATGCAAAGGGCGACTATATCGGGTTTCTGGATGATGACGATGAGTATTACCCGGAGCATGTGGCTACTTTAACCGAGTTCTTGCTTGAAAACTCTAATAAAATCACTTATGCAGATTGTAAAATTCTACATTCCTACGATGATAATGTCTCAGAAGGAAATAAGAAGACGATTATATATTCTAATGATTTCTCTGTTGATGAGCTCTTAGTAAAAAATTTCATTCCTTTCATGTGCCTATTGTTTCCAAAAGCAGTTCTCAAAGAGATCCATGGTTTAGACGAAACCTTTGATCTTTATGAGGACTGGGATGTGTTGATAAGGTTGTCTGCAAGATATCAGTTCCATCACATAAGAAAAGTTACAGCAATTTATAATTTATGGAGCAGGGATTCCCAAATCACTGAAAAAGCTAAATATTCAGGGCAAACAGATGAAGCATTTTCAAAAATATTTTATAAGCATCGGGATAAAATTTCTCATAAAACAATTCAGTTCCTCGTTAGAGAGAGAGAGAGTCTTAAGGAAAATTTATCGGAAAAAGACACGATAATTGCTAATAAAAATAAAATAATTTCAGAGAAAGAGGCTGTAATCTCAGGGAAAGAACCTGAAATACGTAGAATGATCACAGAAAAAGAGGCTGAAATCGCGGCAAAAGAAACTGAAATACGTAGAATTGTTGCAGAAAAAGAGGCTGAAATCGCGGTAAAAGAAACTGAAATACGTAGAATTGTTGCAGAAAAAGAGGCTGAAATCGCGGTAAAAGAAACTGAAATACGTAGAATTGTTGCAGAGAGAGATTTTATACTCTCAGAAATATATGATTCATTTGGGTGGCAACTGATTTCAAGATACAGACAATTAAAAGTAAAATTTTTCCCTCAAGGATCCAGACAAAGAAGATTCTACGACCTTATGTTTAAAAGTATTTATGTAATCAGGAGTGAAGGCCTGAGAAGATTTTTTCGCAGGGCAAAAGCAAAACTCCCTTCAGAACTCCCAGAGATTCGTGCATCAAAACTTAAAAGTACCATATCTACCGATATAAAAGCCCTTTCCTTGCCAAGGTATGAAAATCCGGAAGTATCTATAATCATTCCTGTATTTAATAAAGCAATGTATACATTTAACTGTCTTGAATCAATCCTTGAAAACACTAAAGAGACTTCTTACGAGGTAATAATAGTCAACAATGCCTCTACTGACAACACAGATAACGTTTTAAAAAATATTCAAAATATAGTAGTTATAAAGAATGATGAAAATCTTGGTTTTATCCCGGCATGTAATGCTGGCGCGATAGTTGCCAAAGGCGAATACCTGGTTTTTCTGAACAATGATACTAAAGTTACATCGGGCTGGTTGAGGCAACTATTGGAAGTGGCAAAAAACAGCAGCACAGTCGGCATTGTCGGCCCCAAATTATTATATCCTGATGGGAGACTTCAGGAAGCGGGAGGGATAGTATGGGCTGACGGTACGGCGTGGAACTATGGGATATATGACGATCCCGGGAAATACGAATATAATTATTTACGAGAAGTAGATTATTGTTCAGGGGCTTGTATGCTTATTAGAAAAAGTTTATTTAAAAAGGCTGGAGGATTTGATGATAGATATTCACCCGCATATTACGAGGATACTGATCTTGCCTTTACTTTAAGAAAAAAGGGTTATAAAACTATATATCAGCCATGTGCGGAAGTAATTCATTTTGAGGGGGTAACTGCAGGAACAGACGTTACTAAAGGAATGAAAATGTATCAGGAAATAAACAGGGAAAAATTTAAAGAAAAACAAAAGGATATTTTGACAAATGAACATCTGCATCCAGGCAAGGATGTTTTTCTTGCAAAGCATAGGGATCACAAAATAAGGAAAAGGATGCTTTTTATAGATCATTATGTGCCGACTTATGATAAGGATGCAGGGTCAGTAAGAACTTATGAATATCTTAAGATTTTTGTATCTATGGGGTTTCATATAACCTTTTGGCCGGACAACCTCACAAAAATGGAGCCTTACACTTACAAACTTCAGCAAATGGGAGTTGAGGTTATTTACGGGAATGAGAAATTCGAAGATTATTTAAATACATATGGAAAATATTTTGATATTGCCTTTCTATCAAGACCTCACATCGCTATTAAATATATTCATGCCATTAAAGCAAAAACTCACATGAAAGTTATATACGACTGCCATGACCTTACGTACCTCAGGGAGATGAGAAGAGCGGAAATAGAATCTAATAAAACAGCTATGGAAGCCGCTTTAAAATCAAAAAAAGACGAACTCTATTTATCTTCTATTAGCGATGCAGTGGTAGTGCTTAGTTCATTTGAGAGGGATCTGCTACTAAAGGAAAATCCAAATATCAAAGTATACCTCATACCCCTTGTCTACCCGCTCCCCAACCTAAAGATCAAACAATATTATGAAACAAAGGGGTTGCTCTATATAGGGGGATTTGTTCATCCCCCTAATGAAGATGCCGTATTATGGTTTGTCCGTGAGATATTGCCTTTGATTCACAAGGAATTGCCCGATGTTGATTTCAACATTCTCGGAAGTTATCTTCCCAAAAGTATCGCTAAACTGTCTTCCGCAAGGATCAAGGGAATTGGATATGTTGAGGATGTATCTCTTTTTTTTCAAAACAGCAGGATTTTTGTAGCGCCCTTAAGATTTGGTGCCGGCGCCAAGGGTAAGATAATACAGAGCATGAGCTATGGGCTTCCGGTTGTAACAACCACGATTGGCGCAGAAGGTTTAGACTTGAAAGATGGTTTTGATGCGCTAATTGCAGATGAACCATCTGATTTTGCCAATAAAGTGGTCGAACTTTACAGGTCAGGGGATAGGTGGAAAAAAATATCAGATAATTCTGCTGAATCTATGAAAAATAATTTTTCGGCAGAAATTGCACATGAAAAATTACAAAAGATGTTTGCAGAGTTAGGGATAATCGCAGGAGAATAAATGTCAGATTTTCTGATGTATCCAATAAAATATCATCCTCCAAGATGGCAGGAACGGATAATGACATTTATGAATTCATGGGCAGGATTTTGTCCTGTATGCGGTAAGGTTACCATATTTCTAATGGTGTTAAAAGAAAACCCGAGAGAAAGCTGTTTTTGCATAAGATGCAGGGCGAATAACAGAAAAAGACAGCTTGCATATATTGTGTGTGAGAGCATATCCGGCATAAAGAATAAGAAGTTGAGATCTTTAAGGGAAATTGCGAAACTGAACGACATTTATATTTACAATACTGAACCCAATGGTGCTATACATGAAATTTTATCACATTCACGAAACTATAAATTCAGTGGTTATTTTGGAGCAATGCATAAGAGTGGAGATATAATTGGAAAGGTCGAACACCAGGACTTAATGGCTCTATCTTTACAAGATGAAAGCGTTGACCTTGCCATCTCTGCTGATGTGTTTGAACATATGCCTGATCCATACCTTGCCCATAGAGAAATTTATAGAATTTTAAAACCCGGGGGCCGGCATATTTTCAGTGTTCCTTTTTACCAGACAGGATATCTTGATGAAGATAGATGTATTATTAAAGATGGGCAGGAAATACATTTAAAAGAGCCTGTTTATCATCAAGATCCACTAAGGAACGAGGGGGCATTGGTTTATAAGATTTTTTCCCTGGAGATGCTCTGTAAATTAAAACACTTAGGGTTTTCAACAAATATGTACTGTATATATAAGCCTGGTTATGGAATCATAGGCAATAATGGGTTGATATTTGAAGCGATTAAACCCCTGTAATTTACTTAATATATTTAACAAAAAAATAACATTTCTTTATATATGACTACACTGGTGACAGAACAGAAAAAGGTTGAGAGCGCATCAGACAATATAGCCCTTAAGGGTTTTTGTGCTGCACCATGGGTAGAAGCTGTTTTATATAACAGCGGGCATTTGTTGACGTGCTGCCGGAACAGCAGGATATTTGGTAACTGGCAAGAAAAGGGACTTGAAAATTGTTGGCATAGTGAGGAGTTCCAGAAATTTCGAAAAAGTATTGTACTCGGCAATTTTCCGAATGAAGAATGTAAAAACTGCTATTACAACGGGACCTCACGTCCTTTAAAGACAGAACTGTTTACGGCTTTTCATTATAACGCTCAAATAATTAATGAATATTTCGGACATAAAAATAATGTTATATATGACATATTGCCCCAATTTGACCTTAAGTCCGCCAGCAGTAATACGGGGGATGTTCTTGAAAAGTATTTTACCGCATTAGATGACATGGAAAGAAAAAAAGTTTCATATCCTGTTACAGTTTCTTACGCAATAAATAAATTACGTGTCATCGGTAGTATAGCAAAGGCTTTCATACAAGGTGATTTACATCCTCCTGTGGTGGGAGCGTTCAGGCAGGTTGAACTTACAAACCGGTGTAATGCACGATGTGTAATGTGTCCTGGCAAATATGCCGGTACAATTGTTAACGGCTGTGAGCTTGACGAAAGACATCTTAAAGAGGCTTTCAGCCGCACAGATGATATTATTGATTTCTTCATGAATGGCACAGAATTTCTATTCTACAAGAATTGGCAAAAGGTTGCGGATTATCTTGTAAACAGCGGGATTAAGCTCTCTTTATCCACTAACGGAATTCTTTTATCACCACACAATATACGCTATTTAATTGATAAAAAGATCCCTCTGAAACTGAATATAAGCATGGATGGTGCTACAAAGGAAACGCTGGAATCCACCAGGATAAATGTAAATTACGACAAGCTCTTAGATAGTATAAAGTACCTTCTTTCCTATGCATCACAGAAAAAGCATGACTTCTATATAAGTTTTTCCTTCGTGCTGATGAAAAAAAATTACCATGAGTTGCCTCAACTGATAAAATTAGCAGGAAATCTCATGAATGGGAAACGCTGTCCTAATTTTAATAAATTGGTACGGAAAACAGGAAATTTCCTGAAAGGACTTCAATATCCTGTCATTACCAAACTGGTGCGATTTGCTGGATTGTTCTTTAAAAGGTTACGATATCCTTCCGTTAGTGTACTGTGCCAAGCGCTTGAAACATACAATGTTAAAACATATAGAGAATTTGTATACGAGCAGCATCATACTTTAATAGAGAAAGAAAAGCTCAAAGATGTGTTTAAAAAAGCGCTGCATGAATCAACTAAAGCTGGAGTCAGGGTCGAGGTTTTTTACAGCTATGGCATCGAGGATTTCATAAAACAGGACTTTCCATTTCCTCCCCTTGTAAAACAATGAAGGAATTTAAAACCACTTCAGGCTAAGCTCTTTATCTGAAAAATATAATGTAATATTGTCTCTGACGAGCAGATTCTAATTAACATTACTACAAACTGTCGCCAACTGATAAATCCCTTTGTCCTATTTCTGTTCAGGCTCTTTTAATGCTTTGTAAGCTTCTCTATATTTGAAAATATGGTATTAGAAGTCCATTAATGCCTTGACCTTAGGCAGGCAAATAAATTATCTTAAATAACCCAGTTTACTAAGAGAGGTATTTATGTATAGAAGGTTTATAACCTTGTTTATAGCTGTTTGCATCATAAATTTATTGCCGCCTGACACGGGTCAGGCACAGGGTCTGTTGCTTAACGATACCGTAAAGGTAGGGGCTCCTGCCCCTGCCGCACAGCCAGGCGCCGAGGAAAAACCACTCGCGCCGCCTGCTGAGACGGAGCAGACAAGCGGCGATATTGCAAAGCCGGAAGATCATGCCCCTGCTTCTCAGTCAGTCAAAGAGTCCCCCCCGGCTGCCCCTTCTGCCAAACAGCTTTCAGTGAGCAAGGGCAAAGTCAGTTTCTTCTTTGATGACGTAGATATGTTTGAAGTCATACAGTCAGTCTTTGGCGAGGTGCTGAAGGTGAATTATATTATAGACTCGCGTGTTAAGGGGAGGGTAAACTTCAGAACAGTTACGCCTATTCCAATAGGCGAAGTTCTTCCCGTGATTGAGACTATCCTAAGGCTCAATGGCGTCGGGTTTGTGCAGGAAAACGGACTTTTCCGGATAGTGCCTATTGAAGTTGTTTCAGGGGAATTGATCTATTCCCAGATTGGCAAAGAGCCCGGCAGCGTTGCTATGGAACTCTTCACGTTCAAGAACCTGAACATAAAAGATTCCCTTAAAGATATAGAAAATGCAACGGGCGTATCTGTTAACGGAGCGAAGGTACGTTTGCTTCCTGTGGAGCGGCTTAACGGAATCCTTGTTGTGGCATCCACAAAAGAGCAGCTTGATTATGTCAGAAAATGGGTTGAGACATTCGATGCCATCTTTGAAGGATCTCGTCCCGAGGTCTTTGTCTATCCTGTTCAGAACAGCAATGCAAAGGATGTTGCCGGGGTGCTCCAGCAGATATTTTTGGGAGGCAAAAAAGAGTCGTCAAGAACACCTGTCAAGGAATCGCAGCAGGCATCATCAAAAAGCAAGGAAACAGGACAACCTGCAGCTGTTGCAAGCACGGCGCCTCCGGCCTCTTCGGTATTGTCAGGCGGTGAATCTCTGGTGTCGGATATAACAAGAATATTCCCTGACGAGATCGCAAATACCATAATAATATATGCTACACCGAAAGACTATGAACTTATAGCCAAGACAATAACCAAGATTGATATTGTGCCGAGACAGGTTATGATAGAGGCCCTTGTCGCAGAGGTCACCCTTACTGATAAATTGAAGTTCGGAATAGAGTGGTTTTTAAAGTCCGGCTTCACTTTTAAAGACACCCCGCTTTCCGGTATGACCTCATTCGGCTCTCAATCGCTCTCCTTTGAACCTGCCGCTCCTCTTGCCATGTCAGGCTTTAGCTTTGCGGCCATTGATTCGGCGGGGCTAATAAGGGGGCTTCTGCAAACACTTGCCTCAGAGTCAAAAGTGAAGGTTCTTGCGTCCCCGCACATCATGGCATCAGACAACAGGGAGGCAAAGATACAGGTCGGCAAGCAGGTGCCTGTGCAGACATCAACAAGCGTCACCACCGGAGGAGAGACGGTTTACTCTATTCAGTACAGAGATACCGGTGTTGTCCTTAAAGTTAAGCCTCACATAAACGAAGGAGGCCTTGTATCGCTTGAAATATCACAGGAGGTGTCAAGCGTGGATCCGGAGTCTGGTGTCGGCGATAATCCAATCATCTCCAACAGGACAGCGGAGACCAATGTGGTCATTCAGAACGGACAGACAATCGTAATAGGCGGATTGATTCAGGAGAACAAAGGCACGTCCAGAGAAGGTATTCCAATATTAAAGGACATTCCATTGTTAGGTTATCTCTTCGGGTATACAAATCACTCAAAGGACAGAACAGAGCTTGTAGTTATGATAACCCCGAAGGTGGTGAAATCCGCAAGCGAGGCAAAGGCCATGACAGATGAATTCATAAACAGGACGGAAGGGTTAAAGGATTTACCCAGGTCAGCCGCCAAAGAGATTCCTGCTGAAAATGTAACAGGCGCAAAAGAGTGACGGCCCGTATGCCTGCAAATCTTGAGTCTTGTGAATAACCACCTGAAAGAGCAGCAGATAATCCCCTGCCATAAGTCACTGCCATACGGTGAAAGAGTGCTCGTTCTTGCCCTGCATCCGTATGATGAAACCCTCAGATGGGGCGGGTAAAAAATTAGCGTCTTTAGGAAGCTTTTATTTTTTTAGGCATTGCAAGTTTTTGAACAGCATAGTATTTGTTCTTGAAAGGTATTATTCTGTGAAGAAGGCGCTGATACTTACAGGTTTTAACCCGGATGCCTGCACAGGCGGGATAGAGACATTCACAAAAACCTTAATCAGCTTAATAGAGCTTTCGGATATAAAAACCGAAATGATCTGTGCCTCGGATTTCAGCAATACCTATAGCCTATATCGTGAATTTATCGGAAAGGTGTATGCTTCCGGCAGGAGCCTGCTGCCGTTTTCCTCAGACAGTTATGAGTTCGTTTTATCAAATGGGTATTATGGCGGAGGATACTTTCCAAAAAAACTGAAAACATTTACTGTTTTCCACTCAACCCATGCCGGTTATGCCGATGCGCTCAGAAGACTCGTTCCTTTAAGCGCCTATCTTGAAATAAGATATATCATTGGCGAGTTGCTTGAACAAAGTTCCGCATCGGGGGCTAAGATAATTGCAGTAAGCAACCGGGTGAGATCAGAACTAAGAAACTATTATGGCATTGAAGACGTAGAGCTTATACCAAATCCTGTTGACGCAGGCTTTTTCTTGAGGATTCATGATAAGGAAGAATTGAGGAAAAAATATGCAATTCCCAAGAATCGGAAAGTTGGACTTTTTGTCGGCAGATGGGAAATCTCAAAGGGCAGAGATATTGCTGAACGGTTGATGAAGGAACTTAATGATATGTTTTGGGTTATTGTTACTTCTACAGGTGGAGAGACCGATCCTCCAGAGGGTGAAAATATCACCACACTTTCAGGGCTGAACAGAACACAGATGAGAGAGATCTACGGCCTGTCCGATTTTATGCTCTTCCCGTCAAGGTACGAGGGGTTTGGATTGGCTGCTGCAGAGGCAATGGCATCAGGGCTTCCGGTAATAGGAGCCTCTGTCGGGTTTCTTGAAGAGGTTTATTTGAATACGCCTTTCTCAACCATGTCTATCCCTATTGGTTTGCCGGATAAAAATGAGATTATTGCGAAAATCAAAGACTCAATCCATAAACTTTTTTCTGATGAACACTTCTATGAAGAGATTTCTGAAAAGGGCAGGGATATAATAGCAAATAACTACGATATAACTGTCTGGCAGGAGAGGATGAAGAACATATTATGTCTGAATTGAATGGCATCAGATACGAATTTTCTGATATTGAGAGGGCGATTATTCTCTCGCCCCACCCTGATGATGAGACACTCGGGTGCGGCGGGACCATCGCACTTTATTCTGAGAGAGTTGATTTTACGGTGATCGTCCTTTCGGATGGAGAGGCTATAGATATAGCCGAGGACAATAAGGCTGACCTGAGGAAGGAAGAGCTTAAAGATGCCATGAAAATAATAGGTGTCAGGGATATTATCTTTCTTCATGTGCCTGACGGACAATTTCAGCAGCATAAAGATGAGATAAGGGGAAAACTCTCGGAACTATTCATACTCAAAAAGCCGCAGATGGTCTTCTCCCCCCCCCTTTTCGATCTTCATTCTGACCATAGAGAGACCGCAATTGTCTGCATTGAGCTTATTGAAAGATTCCCTTCAGTCAAAATTGCCTTCTATGAAGTGTACAATCCGATTCGATTTAATACCCTTATTGACATCGGTAAAGTGGTAGAGACAAAAAAGGATGCCCTCGCCAAATATCATTACAGCATGCTGAAGAAAGAAGATATTTTTATCTCCTCGGTGCTGTCTCTGAACAGGTTCAGGTCATTCTTTACCCTCAGGGATTCCTTTTATGAGGCATTCTGGCTTTCTGAAGCAATTCCGAACATCTCTGATATGACCGAGTGGTTTACTTATAGCGTCTCTACTCCCTCATCTGAAGATAGGCTGCTGAGTTCCATCAGGGCTGCTGACTCGCTCTTGTATTTGATGAGGATAGCTGAGGGAAAATCAAAAGAAAATAGTAGTCTGGTTGACCGTCTAACATCTGAGATGAGCAGAAAGGATGAGGCGATTTTTGAATTACACAAACAGATACATCTCATGGAAACAACTATTTTCTGGAGACTTGCCAGGAAATTTCATAAGATGAAGGATAAGATGCTCCCCGAGGACACTCAGCGGAGATTGCTCTATGATAAGATTGTCTGCGCTTTAAAGAATTGTCCATAATCTTGTAGTGTTACGCTCTAACTTAAAATAGCATTATTAGAGACTTTAAGACCTTTGATTTGTAATTATGCCTTACCATGCTTTTGACTATTGCAAAAAATCCACAAGGGGATACAAAAAATGATACATATATTACATTGTGTCAAAACAAAAGCCTTTATTTTCAACAACTCTTAATATGGCATGGCAATTGCTTTAATATCTTTTAAGATAAATATTGACAAAGCCCCCTCTTTAAAATATAATGGTGAATACTGAAAATAAAAGGGGCAAAAAAAGCTTGACATAACTTAATTGGTTGAATATAATTAAACTAATTTTAAGGCTATATCATTATTTATTTCATTGCTGCTGACTATTAAATAAAAGAAGGAGGTGATTAAGGAAGGGAGGAATGTAGTAGAGAGAATTTCTTAGTCATTGACTAAGAAAAACAAAAAAATGTTAAAGAAAATTTAAGAGAATTGAAAGGGGGTTTCAAAGTGAAAAAGTACTTAGCTTTGGTAGTTTTTATGGTATTAACTTTGGTATTTGCACTGGCAGGCGTACAAGATGCAAGTGCAGATGTCACTCTTGGTAATGTCTTTCAAACAAGCGGGGACTTCATCACCCTGGTCACGGTAGTAAATAAGTCTACTGCCGCTGATCCTTGCATTCACTGGATGTACCGTTATGATGACCCGTCAACAGCAGCAAAAGAGTGTTTTCATGTTGATGCTGCAGTTCCCACAACCCCGAACGACATGTTCACTGTAGACATCAGCAATACGGTTAACGGCGGAAATCCGATTCCAGGCGCTCTTGACACAACATCAGATTCCTTCAATATCGGCGCGGGCTATCAGGGTTTCTTCACACTCTATAATTTCAGCGCTGCCAATTCAGGCGATTGCGGCTTTGATTATGATAATGGTTTTGATATAGAGCTTCCTGAAAACACGCTTAAGACAGAGACTGTGGTTGCAAACCTCTCAACAGGCCTTGTACTGTCAGTTAAGGCACCGAATGATCCTGTTGGAACAGACGAGGGAAATATTGATGACATGGGCTACGGAGCTTCGCCTTTCTTCATATTGGGTTCGGACGTTCCGCCGACAGCCATCTGGCATCCGACAGCCGCTGTTGCTACATCATGGTGGGTTAATGTTTTGACAACAGATACGGCATTTGACAACATTGGCAATCCGGCAGCCGCTGATACGCTTTCCGTAGAGATTGCGTTTGCTAACAGCAATGGTATCTCAGGGACGTGGTATGACATCAATGAGAACCCGAAGTCAACCGACTCAACCCCTGTTGTAGATTGCTTTGATGAACTTGTCATCTCCGACTTTGTTGACCCTGCCGGACTTCCTTTTACAGTTCTCGGCGGCTGGGCAACCATCCAGATGGTAACTCCTGGACCTGGCGATGTGGACAAGGGTATCCTTGTTTCCAAGATAGAGAGCACAAACGCGCTTACCGGTGCTCTGAACACAGCATGGACAAGCCAGAATCGTGTAGACTGGTAAAAATCGTTTTTTCTTAGAATCAGAATTGGAGACGGGAATCTTCCCGTCTCCAATTTTTTTCTCACAAAAGCTGCGTACAACAGGTTTCCTGGCATCCCGCAAGAATTCATAAACTCTGCCCGCAATCTGCGACCTGTAATCCCAACATGATAATGTCCTAAATTAGAAATGCTAAACTGCCTCTTTTTGGATGAGGAGGCAAGGTGGCAAGAAAGGACATTATCATGTTGGGATTACATAAAGAAAATTTTCCCTTGACAAACAATATAATTTTCCTAATAATTACATTCAAAAGGAGGATGTCATCAGAAACTATACTGCCGTAATAATTACTGTTTTTTTTGTGCTCCTGTCGTCTCTATCATACGCCACCGAAGCTACCTATGAACAGCATATTGCAAAAGGCGTCCTGCACATGGAAGCAAAAAATTACTTAGTTGCCATAGCTGAATTCGAATCCGCGCTGAAGGACGTTCCCGGGGACTTCACGGCAACCCTCTATCTCGGTATAGCCCGGAGCAGCGCCGGAGACAGAGAGGCTGAGACGACATTGAAAAAAGCACTCGCCATGAAACCCGGAGATTCCCGCGCATCTCTTGAACTGGGCATTTACTATTTCAACAAAGGCGAATATAATCTCGCAGAGGATTATTTCAATAGAACGATTGCCGCTGCACCGGACACTGATCTATCAGAAGCGGCAAAAGAATACCTCAGTATCGCTGCGACAGGAGGAACCGCTAAGCCCTGGATGTTAAATATCTCTCTGGGAACTCAATATGACAGCAATGTAGTCCTCAATGGGTCTGACAGTCCTCTCCCACAGGGGATATCAGGGGAATCGGACTGGAGAGCCGTACTTTACCTGAAAGGCAGGTACAACATTGTCACAAAGGAAAATTTGGAAGGCTCAATCGGATACAGCCTTTATCAGAGCCTTCATGGCAAACTCTCTGATTTCAATGTTACTCAACACCTATTGGAACTAAAGGCAGCATACAATATCTCGCCTTCATTGAATCTCAGCGGGACATATTCCTTTGAATACGTAAATTTAGGAGGCGATAATTATGATTACGCACATTCTGTAACGCCATCACTTGTCATCTCGGAAGCTAAAGGCTTCTCTACAATAATCGAATACAGATACAGGGATATACATTTCAAGGACTCTGACCGTTTTGTCAATAACTCAGACAGGACAGGTTCAAACAACCTGATAGGGATAACTCAGAATATACCTGTAAGTCATTTTATTTCTGCGAAGGTTGGCTATTCCCATGATGAGGATTCAACACGGGAAGATTTCTGGGATTACAAGGGGGACAAGGCATTTATGGGCATAAGAGTTAAAATGCCTCATAGTGTTTTTCTCGATCTTTATGGAGAATATTACAATAAAGAGTATGAGGGGGTAAATCCTGTCTCGAATTCGAAGCGAAAGGATATTGTCCATACATACTCAGGGACTGCTACAAAAGCACTTACAGACAGATTAAGCATAACAGTAGGCCAGTCATACACCAGAAATAAATCGAACATTTTTGAATATGATTATAACCGTTCAATAACAAGTCTTTTTCTGAATGCGAGGTTTTAGATGAAAATATATAGATGGATAGTAATAACTTTGACCCTTCTGCTCATTTCCGGACTGTCAGATATTGGCCTGGCAAAGGATAATGTCGGCACAGTGGTAGCGGTTCGCGGTAAGGCGTTCATAGAAAGGGACAAAAAAGAGACGGGGGCAAAGGTAAAAGACAGCATACTGTTGAAAGATACCGTATCAACAGCAGAGACTTCCAGGGCTAAACTGCTCTTCATGGATGACAGCGTCCTGACCTTGGGGGAGAAATCAAAGGTAGTTATAAAAGAATTCATGTACAGCAAGGAAAAAGGCGGGAAATCGATATTCAACCTCATTGACGGCAAGATGAGAGCAATTGTCGGTAAGACTAATTTCGAGGTTCACACACCAACAGCAGTGGCAGCAGCGAGGGGAACTCTGCTGCTCTTCCGGGTGTATATTGTGAATGGTAAAATCACTGTGACAATCATATGCGGTGAAGGCATCGGATTCATAACAGGCACTGACCTGGCCAATCCGGGAAGTACAGAACTCAAAGCAGGGCAAAAGATAACCATTATTTTGGGACTACCTTTTCCCTCAGTAGAACCAGCAACTAAAGAAGAGATTGAAGGCCTGATGGGGGATACAGACATAAGCATGTATGAAATCAGGATTCCCGATCCAGGCGGGGTTGAGAGACCAGACGGGCCAGAGATGCCGGGCAGGGCAGAGATAGGTATTGAGGGGGTGCAAATCTTTACACCTCCTGTAGTTCAGCAGCCATTGAAGACGGTACCTGTAAACATTAACCTTACATTTCCACAATAAAAAGGGGCGTGCATGAAAAAGCTATTGACGATACTGTTTTCCGTATTACTAACAGCCAACTTCCTGGGTTGCGGAGGTGGAGGCGGGGGCAGTACATCAACAGGCACAACTGGCAAGACAAAAGTGACAATAAACCTTGGTGAGACAAAGACAGTCTCAAATGGTTTACTTAATCGCACATCATCTATACCTGCGGCAATAGCGAGCATCAAATTCACCATATCGGCGCCTGATATGGCAACCATGGTAAGGGTACTTACAGTTTCCGGAAGTACAAGCATATCAGAGACATTTGAAGTCCCGACGGGTTCGAACAGACTTTTTTTAGTAGAGGCGCTGGATTCAGATGGAAACATATTATTTCAGGGAAGCACGTATGCAGACCTGACAGGTGCATCAGCAGACCTGACTATAGCCATGATATCAGTAGAGGATATAGCGCCTGTATTTTCAGGTCTGACAGTGATAGATTCAGTGACAACAACATCGATGGTGCTTTCATGGTCACCAGCAACAGACAACGTAACGCCTTCTGGGAGAATACAGTATCTTATTTATATATCTATGAAGCCTGGTGGTCAGAACTTTACGAACCCTAATTTTGTTACAGCCATAGGAGCCGCATCGTATAACATAACAGGTCTTAATCCGGATACGGCATATTACATTGTGGTGAGGGCGATGGATGAGATGGGAAATTCAGATGCTAACAATGAGGAGAAATCTGCCAAGACATTAATGTCGCCTGATGTAACACCACCGGGATTTGGAGGGATAGTAGAAGCTATTGCGTCATCAGAAACAGCAATAAGCCTGTCATGGAATCCTGCATCTGATGATCGTACATCAGTGTCAGATATCACATATCTCATTTACATGGCAACAAGCTCAGGCGGGCAGAACCTTGCGATACCGAGCTATACGAGAACTGGGACTACATACGGCACAGTGACTGGGTTAAATCAGGGAACGACTTATTACTTCATAGTAAGGGCAAAGGATGAGGCAGGCAATATCGACAACAACACAGTTGAGAAGTCAGCAACAACCCTGGATTATGTAACAATCGAAGGGCATGTATATGAACAATACACTCTTAACGCTATACAGGGAGCCGTAGTTTCCACGTCCCTGGACTCTCAAACAGCAACAACCGATGCGGATGGTTACTTTTTCCTTCAGACAAATACCCTTGCAAATTATTGTTGCACCCCATATACCATTACAATCACGGCAGCGGGATATACGACCTTTAGTCAGTCTTCTATCTGGGGTGACCACCCGTCAGATGTATTCTATTTATGGGCAAATTAACAAATTTAGAGACTGGCTCCACCCCTCCCTTTTGTCCCCTCCCGTAAGCAAGGGGAGGGACTTCTTGTTGTCCATTTTGCCTTAAACCTGTATAATTTTATCAATGAAAAAAAACCTCCTTATGTATCTGATTCCCTCGCTGTTGACACTGTTATTCGTTGTTCTGCAGCTCTTTGATCCCGTCATAATCCGTGAACAACTTGAGAGCAAGACGTACGATCTGAGACTCCGTTTGAAAAATTTTGTGAGACAGACCCCTCCGGCCAAAGACATCGTAATCGTCGCTATCGACGACAAAAGCATAGAGGATATAGGCAGATGGCCATGGGGAAGGGATGTTATGGCAGATCTGATCAATAAGATCTCCGCTGCAACACCAAAGGTCATCGGGATCGATATTTTGTTCACGGAAAGGGAAAGTCCGGAGACCGATAACAAGCTCGCAGAAGCAATAAGAAAGGCGGGGAACGTAGTGCTGGCCACAGCTTTTGATGTTCCCCAGGGGAGAAAGGTTCTCGCACTTCCTAAAGATGTTCCTGATTTTCTCTGGGATTCGGCCTTCATGGAGGTAAGAAGCCAAAAAGGAATTAAATGGAAGGACTTTGCAGTGAGGGCGGAAAAGGTTAAGGCTTCCTTGCCCGAATTCTCTACTGTTGCAACTCTCGGCCATGTCTATACCATGCCTGATATGGATGGATCCCAGCGATGGGAGATACTTTCTCTTTCTTACGGTGAAGACTGTTACCCGCAGCTCGCTCTTCAGATCGCCCGTATCGCTCTCGGCATCCCAGTGAAAGATATGATCCTCTACGGCGGTGTCGGCATAGGTCTCGGCACCGGATTCATTAGGACCGATCTCTGGGGACGTGGGGGAATCAATTACCAGGGGAAGGAGCACAGTTTCCCCTATATATCCGCTTCCGACATTATCAGGGGCAGGGGCGCTGCCGAAACGCTTAAGGGGAAAATAGTCCTCGTTGGAACTTCGGCCCTTGCCACCTATGATCAGAAGGTGACGCCTTTTTCAGCCAATATGCCAGGCGTCGAAAAAAACGCCAATGTTGTGGAGAATGTCCTTCTGAATAATTTCATAGGGAAAAGCCCAGGGGTCATGGAACTCGCGGTGATAATCCTTACCGGGATTTTTCTGGGACTGACCCTTCCTAAGTTGAAGGCTGTTGCCAGCGCATTCATTGCCGCGGGTTTCATACTGCTCTACATTGCCGCCTGCTGCTATCTCCTCATCTACCAGAACCTTTGGGCAAATCTCCTCTATCCCGTCACGAACATGTTCGGCATTTTTACGATCATCACTGTCACAAAGTTTTTCCACGAGGAAAAAAAGTCGAAGGAGATACGACAGATGTTTTCAAGCTATGTATCTCCGAAGATCGTGAAGGAACTCATCGAAAATCCCGACAAGGCGGGGCTTGGAGGAGAGCGCAGGGTCGTGACCATACTTTTCTCTGATGTCATCGGCTTCACTTCGCTATCAGAAAGGAGACAGCCGGAGGAGGTCGTTACTCTTCTCAACGAGTATCTCAAGGAGATGGCGGATATTATATTTAGATGGGATGGCACCCTCGACAAGTTTGTCGGCGACGAGATCATGGCAATATGGGGCGCTCCAGTAGATCAACCCGACCACGCAGAGCTCGCACTGAGATGTGCCCTCGATATGTCGGCAAAGCTGGACAAGCTTCAAAATATCTGGAAGGGCAAGGGATCCGAAATTCTGGATGTGGGTATAGGAATCAATACAGGCGAGGTGATAATAGGTAATATCGGAGCGCCAGGGAAAAAGATGGATTATACGGCAATAGGTGATCACGTGAATCTTGCTGCGAGGGTTGAGAAATTGACAAGGCAATACGGTACGAGGATTCTTATTACAGAAAATACTTTTAAATATGTCGAGCCTATGATAGCGAAGGGCTTGTTTGGACATTTAGAGTTCAGAGGGCGTGAATGCGCGAAGGTGAAAGGCAAGGAAAAAGAGGTGAAGATTTTTGAGTTGAAGGGCGTAAAGTAAATAAAATGAATCCAAACCCTGATGAAACCCTTGACACCATTAAAGGGGTAAAACTCTTTCAGTCAAAGAGGGGCTATCGCTTCAGTATGGATGCTGTTCTGCTTGAGAACTTCATAAAGGCAGGGCAATCTGCCAATGGCATTGAGCTTGGGACAGGTTCGGGAATAATATCAATCCTGCTTGCAAAACGAATCAAAAAGACAAAGATAACCGGCGTTGAGATTCAAAAGTCCCTTGCAGAGAATGCAAGGAGAAATATCAGTTTGAATAATCTTGATGACAGGATTGCGATATTAGAGGCCGATATCCTGAGTTTAAAAAAGGTTTTTCCAGCGAACAAATTTGATTTCGTATTTTCAAATCCTCCGTTCAGAAAGACGAGAACAGGATTGATAAGCAATGACAGCGAGCGCGCAGCCGCAAGGCATGAAATAAATATAAAACTACCTGACCTCGTTAATACAGCCTCATATCTGCTTAAGAATGCCGGAAAATTCTATATGATATACCATCCATTCAGGTTAATAGAGTTGATTGCATTGCTACAGAGTAAGCATCTTGAGCCAAAGAGGATACAGTTTGTTCATTCAAAGGCAGGGGAAGAGGCGAAGATGGTGCTTATAGAGGCGTTAAAGAACTCAGGCGCATGGCTTACAGTTGAGCCTCCTCTCTGTATTTATGAAGAAGACGGGGAATATACCGCTGAAATGAAAAGGATATATGAGGAATGATGAAGCATCGGAGGGTTTATGGCCGCATTTTTGCTGATAGCTTTTTTTCTTGACAATATACATAGTACGGCTATATTATCCCTTTAATCCTTTTTTTCGTAGCTGCAAAATTTTTTAATAAAATTCAGCACGGAATAAACAGATGATGTCCAACTTTGCTCAGTCAAACAGCTTTTCCATTGCCAAAAATAATATATCACTGTATATAGGCATGGGGTCTGAAAAAGGGCCCCATGCCTACTTTGTTTTCTGAGGATGGCGCATATGGTTAAAGTTAAGAGAAGGTTTGTCATGACGGTATTTTTTATTGCGGCGATGCTCTCCAGCCTTCTTTTTACAGGGAATGCTGCTATCTCAATGACCGGGAAAGAGAACAGTGAGGCAAAGATAGCAGTGGCTTATGGGAAACTTCCGCTTTCATTCATACAAAACGACGGTCAGACAGACAAGAAGGTCAAGTTCTATGAAAGAGGTTCAGGACATAGCACCTACTTTACAGAAGAAGGGGTTTATCTGCAATTAGTCACAGGTCAGGGGTCAGAGGTTAGGGGTCATAAGAAAGATAAACTCTCAGCAGATAAGAAGAGAGTAAAATCAGAGCTTGTAAAGCTCATCCCCCGTGGCGCCAATCCTTCTCCCAAGATAATTGCAGAAGGGCCACAGGAAGGCAAGGTCAACTACTTTATCGGCAATGACCCTGAAAAGTGGAAGACCAATATACCAACCTACAGGGAAGTGGTTTATAAAGACCTCTATAAGGGAATAGATATAAAGTTTTATGGAAACAACCGCCAGCTTGAGTATGACATCCTAATAAAACCTGGCGCGGACCCGTCACAGGTAAGGCTGAAATATGAAGGCATAAAAGGGTTAAAAGTTACAGAGGCAGGAGACCTTGAGATAACCCTTAAAGAAGGCAGCATCACTCAGAAAAAGCCCATCATCTATCAGGAGATAGACGGCAAAAAGGTAGAGGTTAAGGGACAGTTCATAGTTCATGGTTCAAAGTTCAGAATTAAAGGCTCACAACCCGTATTCGGTTTTGAGGTTGCCTCTTATAATAAAAAATATCCACTCATCATAGACCCCGTGCTTTCCTACTCCACATACCTTGGCGGTGGTGATTATGATTCTGGCTTTGGCATAGCATTGGATGGCTCAGGCAATGCCTATGTGACAGGACAGACATTGTCAACCAACTTTCCAACACAGGACCCATTTCAGGGGTCAAATGCAGGCAGTAGTGATGCCTTTGTCACAAAGATAAATGCAGCAGGCACTGCCCGTGTCTACTCCACATACCTTGGCGGTGGAGATGAAGATGTTGGCTATGGGATAGCATTGGATGGCTCAGGCAATGCCTATGTGACAGGAGTTACGCAATCAACCAACTTTCCAATGCAGGGCCCGATTCAGGGGACAAATGCAGGCAATGGAGATGTCTTTGTCACAAAGATAAATTCATTCGGCTCTGCCCTTGTCTACTCCACGTACCTTGGCGGGAGCGATGGTATGGATGAGGGCCATGGCATGGCAGTGGATGGCTCAGGCAATGCCTATGTGACAGGAGTTACGCAGTCAACCAACTTTCCAATGCAGGGCCCGATTCAGGGGACAAATGGAGGAGGCGGTTATGATGCCTTTGTCACAAAGATAAATTCTTCAGGCACTCTTCCCCTTGTCTACTCTACATACCTTGGCGGGAGTAGTGGTGATTATGGTTATGGCATAGCAGTGGATGGCTCAGGCAATGCCTATGTGACAGGTGGAACAGCCTCAACCAACTTTTCAACACAGGGCCCGATTCAGGGGACAAATGGAGGAGGCGCTTCTGATGCCTTTGTCACAAAGATAAATTCTTCAGGCTCTCTCCCCCTTGTTTACTCCACATACCTTGGCGGGAGTGGTGGTGATTATGGCCGTGCCATAGCATTGGATGGCTCAGGCAATGCCTATGTGACAGGTGGAACAGACTCAACCAACTTTCCAACACAGGGCCCGATTCAGGGGACAAATGCAGGCAATGGAGATGCCTTTGTCACAAAGATAAATTCTTCAGGCACTTCCCCTTTTGTCTACTCCACATACCTTGGCGGTGGAAATGATGATGCAGGCCGTGGCATAGCAGTGGATAGCTCGGGCAATGCCTATGTCACAGGTGGAACAGCCTCAACCAACTTTCCAACACAGGACCCATTTCAGGGGTCAAATGCAGGCAGTAGTGATGCCTTTGTAGCAAAGATAAATGCAGGGGGCACCGCCCGTGTCTACTCCACATACCTTGGCGGTGGAAATGAAGATGCAGGCCGTGGCATAGCAGTGGATGGCTCAGGCAATGCCTATGTCACAGGTGGAACAGACTCAACCAACTTTCCAACACAGGACCCGTTTCAGGGGTCAAATGCAGGCAGTAGTGATGTCTTTGTAGTAAAGATAACAGAACAGGCTGGGTCATTTGACTATTATTGTGATAATGACGCTGATACCTACATAGATTCATCAAGTGATGGGACCTGCGTAGGCATTGGATGCGAACCTCCGGGATGCCATACAACACCGGGAGATGACTGTGACGACAGCGACCCGTTAGAACACCCAAATCAGACCTGGTATCAAGATACAGATAATGATCTGTATTCAAGCGGGGATATGACCGTACAATGCTTAAGACCTGCCGGTTATAAGGCGTCAACAGAATTAACAGCAACGTCAGGCGACTGTAATGATGGCAACGCAGCCATCAACCCCGGAGCAACTGAGATATGCGATGGCGTGGACAATGACTGCGAAGGGGGGATAGATGAAGGTCTACCAACAGCAACCTACTACCGTGATGCGGACAGTGACACATATGGAGACGCAGGGATATTAATAAACGCATGTTCACAGCCTGCCGGATATGTGGTGGACAACACTGACTGTGACGACGGCAATGATCAGATTCATCCCGGAGCAACTGAGATATGCGATGGAATAGACAATAACTGTGACGGTCAGATAGATGAGGGCTGCGGCGGGCCAACTGCCTTTAAACTTCCCGACACCGGCCAGACGAAGTGCTATAGAGGTATTGATCCCTATGATGAAATTCCATGCGCAGGAACAGGGCAGGACGGGGCTTACAACATCAACCCGATGTCCTACACTGACAATGGTGACGGCACGGTTACGGATAACAACACAGGACTGATGTGGCAGCAGGACGAAAACCCAACGACCTACAACTGGTATCAGGCTTCAGGAACATATGATGCGACTTATAATCCGTTGTCACAGGATGTATGCGGTGAGTTGACTACCGGTGGTTACACGGACTGGCGTCTGCCGACAAAGAAGGAACTGATGAGCATTGTTGATTATTCTATCCCTTCCCCTGTCCCGACAATTAACACAACATATTTCCCGAATGCCAATGCGTCCTACTACTGGTCGTCTACTACCTTCGCAAGCTATCCGGACTACGCGTGGCACGTGTACTTCGGCAATGGCTACGTCCTCAGCTACGGTAAGTACAATTTCTATGACGTGCGGTGCGTTCGGGGCGGTGAGTTGGACTTTGGTAATTTTATTGACAATCATGACGGCACCATAAGCGATACTTCGACAGGTCTCATGTGGCAGCAGGCAGAGCCGGGAGAAATGACGTGGTCTGATGCGCTCAACTATTGCGAGAACCTTGCACTGCCCCCAGGAAGCGGACAGACAGACTGGCGCTTACCGAATATCAAGGAGCTTGAGTCCATAACTGATGATACGAGATACGATCCGGCGATAGATACCACATTCTTCCAGATTGGAGCCATTTGGAACTTCTACTGGTCGTCTACTACCCACGCGAACTATACGAACTACGCGTGGGGCGTGCTCTTCTACGATGGCTACGTCAGCTACTACAGTAAGTACGATAGCAGCTACGTCCGGTGCGTTCGGGGCGGAGTTCAATCATTTGATTATTATTGCGATAGTGACGGCGATACGTATTTTGATTCATCAATTGATGGGACACTTCCACAGGTTCCAGCCGGGTGTCAGACAACACCTGGAACTGACTGTAATGACAGCGACGCAGCAATAAATCCCGGCATGACAGAAGTCCCCGGCGACGGCATTGACAATAACTGCAATGGACAAATAGACGAAGGATGCGGCGGGACAACATTGTCTTTTCCATTCTATGATGATTTTGAAAGCGGACTTTGCAACTGGATAGATGACTGGGGCTTAACAACATCTGACGCTCGCAGTGTCACTCATTCAGCAACAGACAGTCCTGGTGGGGATTATCTTGACAATACAGATGCCTCACTGACTCTTGCGCATCCGATAGACTTAACTGGGACGGTATCTCCCGTGGTGTCCTTCTGGTATAAGGGTCAAACAGATTGCAGCCCTAATGGGCCTGATGATCCTCGTGTAGAAGTTTCTCAAAATGGAGGGTTATCGTGGGATGTTCCAAGATATTATGGTTGTGTAAATAATCCCACCTGGGCACGAGAGTTGTTGGACTTAAGCGGTTATAAGACATCTGAAGTGCTAATACGGTTCAGATTACTTGCAGACGGGGATGGTGCAACAGGAGACGGCTGGTATATTGATGATGTGGAGATTAAGGAAAAGGACACTGTAAGACTGTCTTATCCATTCTCCGACAATTTTGAGAATGGTTTTGGTAACTGGACAGTAAGCGGGTATGACTGGGATTTAACAACATCTGACGCTCGCAGTACTACCCATTCAGCAACAGACAGTCCTAACGGGGATTATCTTGACAATACAAATGCCTCATTGACTCTTGCACATCCGATAGACTTAACTGGGACGGTATCTCCCGTGGTGTCCTTCTGGTACAAGGGTAATACAGATTGTAGTCCTAATGGTCCTGATAGTCCTATTGTGGAAGCCTCTGACAATGGAGGATTATCCTGGGATATTCTGAAGAATTACGATTGTGTAAATAATCCCACCTGGGCAGGAGAGTTGTTGGACTTAAGCGGTTATAAGACATCTGAAGTGCTAATACGGTTCAGATTAATTGCAGACGGGGATGGTGCAACAGGCGATGGCTGGTATATTGATGACGTGACGATTAAGGAAAAGGACCCGTCAACAACACCTTTCCCATTCTTTGACAACTTTGAGATCGGGCTTAGCAATTGGGAAGTCAGCGGGTATGACTGGGATTTAACGACATCTGATGCTCGCAGTACTACCCATTCAGCAACAGACAGTCCTAACGGGGATTATCTTGACAATACAAATGCCTCACTGACTCTTGCGCATCCGATAGATTTAACCGGCTTTGTATATCCCGTGGTGTCCTTCTGGTACAAGGGTAATACAGATTGCAGTCCTAATGGTCCTGATAGTCCTATTGTGGAAGCCTCTGACGATGGAGGATTATCCTGGGATATTCTGAAGAGTTACGATTGTGTAAATAATCCCACATGGATAAATGATCTGTTAGACCTGAGCAGTTACAAAACACCGTCAGTACTGATAAGGTTCAGATTGCTTGCAGACGGGGATGGTGCAACAGGAGACGGCTGGTATATTGATGATGTGGAGATTAAGGAACTCAATGGCCCAATAGCTAATCTCGTAATCTACTACTACAACAGCATCCTGAACAGGGCGCCGGAGCCCGGAGGAGTATTTTACTGGACGTTAGAGATAGAACGAGTTGTCTCGCTCGGCATAGACATAAAAGAGGGATTCATAGCCCTTGGCAAGCTCTTCTTCAACTCAGGAGAGTATCTGAGCATGAACACAACAGATAATGCATATGTGATAGACCTGTATGAGACATTCCTTGGCAGGACACCATCACAGGGAGAGGCGGACTACTGGGCAGGAGAGCTTTCAGGCGGATTAACAAGGAACCTCTTATTGAACTACTTCATATTCAGCGCAGAGTTCAAGTTGTATATGGACGGCATATTCGGAGACACATCAGTAAGGCCGGAGTATAACCTTGTAAATGACCTGTACAGGGGATTTCTGAGCAGACTGCCTGATGACGTTGGATTCAACTCCTGGCTTGTGCAGATGCAGGATGCCCAGTGCAACGGAAACGCGCAGGCAATAAGAGACCTTACATCACAGACGGCGTTAGGCTTCCTTAACAGTCAGGAGTACGCTGACAGGAATACAAGCAACAGCGAGTATATGGAAGACCTGTATAACGGCATAATGAGGAGAGGCGCGGATCTTGCGGGGTATCTGTACTGGCTTGGAGAGCTTAACGGAGGCGTGTATACAAGACCGACACTTCTTACTGAGTTTGTGAACTCACTGGAGTTTCAGGCAAGGGTGACGGAGGTCATAAACGCGGGGTGCAGCCCTTAACCGGACACTAATCATTTTTGTTATTTTGTTATATATTGAAGCTCTTACATAAGTCCTGAATTTTCACCCTCCCCCTCAAGGACGGGGAGATACCCTGCTGTCACTTCCACAGGGTAGTTCATTTGGCTTGACAAAGATATTCCCGCCAGATTTTTACAATATTTTTCACTTGATTAAATAACCGCTTACAGGTTATATTATCAAACTTTTAATTTATAACACTAACTTAAAAATATCGGAGGTTTAACTATGTTCACAGAATCAGCCTATGCAATGGGCGGGCCGGCGGGCGGCGGGACTCCGGCAGGAGGTGCAACCGGGATGTTAACAAGTTTCGCTCCGCTGATACTGATATTTGTTATATTTTACTTCCTTCTTATAAGGCCTCAATCCAAGAAAGCAAAGGAACACAAGGAGCTTCTTGATAACATCAAGAAGGGCGACAAGGTTATAACAACCGGAGGGATACACGGTCTTGTTGAGGAGCTTAACGGCAACGTTATAACGCTGAAGATCGGCGTAAAGGATGAAGTGAAGATAAAAATAGACCGCGGTCACATAGCGGGTTTGAGAAAAGAGGAGTAGAGCTTCGGTGAAGAAGAAATTTTTCTGGCGTATAACGTTAATCGCTTCGGCTATGCTGTTGTCTATCATATTTTTCATCCCTTCAACATCAATGTATTCCTCCATGCCTGAATGGTTGAAAAGTTCTCTGCCTGACAAAGGCATAACGCTCGGCCTTGACCTCCAGGGAGGGGTACATATTGTTTATGAAGTTGACGGCGAGAAGGCGGCGGATATAACCACAGAGCGTATAGCTGGAAGCCTGACAAATATATTTCGCGAAAAAAAGGTTGATGCCAGGGCTGAAAAAGAGCAGATGGGAATTGTGATAAATTCTTCCGACGATAAAATTAAGGGTATTGTTGAGGATAATTATCCAAGCCTTGAATTTGTGTCTAAATCCGGAGGGAAGCTCTCTTATAAACTTAGCGACAAAGAGATCGGCAGGATTAAAGACCTTGCCGCGGATCAGGCGCTGGAGACGATAAGGAACAGGATAGACCAGTTCGGAGTCTCAGAGCCTACAATCCACAGGCAGGCTTCTAATGAGATTGTTGTGCAGCTACCCGGTGTTAAGGATGCGAAGCGGGCGATTGATCTGGTCGGCAAGACGGCGATCCTTGAATTCAAACTTCTTGACGACGAAAACGCTCTTGCGGCAGAGCTTCCGGGATCTATTGATGCGGGTGAGGCAGATAAACTGTTAGCGCAGTATGCGGATAAAATACCCCAGGACGATGAGATACTCTTTGAAAATGTTACTGATAAGGACACCGGATATGTAAAAAAGAGGGTTTATCTGCTGAAGAAGCAGACCCTAATGACAGGCGAGTTCCTGACAGAGGCCAGGGTAAACATAGATCAAAGATACAATGAGCCGTATGTCGGAATACGTTTTAATTCAACTGGCGCGAAGCTTTTTGAGCAGATAACAGGCAATAATGTAAAGAAGCGCCTTGCTATTATCCTTGATAATAATGTTCATTCAGCCCCGATGATACAGGACAAGATCTCAGGCGGCGATGCACAGATAACAGGCTCTTTTACTATGGATGAAGCCAAGGACCTGGCCATTGTACTGAGGTCCGGTTCGCTTCCCGCGCCTCTTAAAATGCTCCAGAATGTAACCGTCGGCCCTTCTCTCGGAGAGGATTCAATAAATGCAGGAATAAAGGCAGGCATTATAGGCGCCCTTCTGGTTATTGTCTTCATGATCTTCTATTACAAGCTGTCAGGACTTATAGCGGATTTTGCGCTTGTTCTTAATATCGTTTTTCTTGTCGGCGCCTTATCGGCTTTTCAGGCAACGCTCACAATGCCGGGCATTGCCGGAATAATATTAGCGATCGGTATGGCTGTTGACAGCAACGTGCTCATGTTTGAAAGGATGCGTGATGAATTGAGGCTCGGAAAGACCCCGAGGGCTGCCATTGATTCCGGTTATGACAAAGCCTTTTGGACCATCTTTGATTCGCACGTCACAACATTGATAACCGCTGTGGTTTTGTACGAGTTCGGAACCGGCCCTATAAAAGGTTTTGCCGTAACGCTTGGCGTTGCTGTCTTTATTAATCTTTTCACGGCGCTTATAGGGACTAAAACTGTATTTGATTTAATTACTGCCAATCGAGAGGTCAAGAAACTGAGCATATGATTGAAATTATAAAGAACACAAAAATAGATTTCATGAGCAAGCGGTTTATAGCCCTCGGTGTTTCAGCGGTCCTGACAATCCTCGGCTTCGTTGCCGCTTTTCAGGTTGCCAGAGGCACAGCCAATCTCGGCATTGATTTCGCGGGCGGCACATCAGTCCAGATTAAATTCAACTCTCCCACCAATCTGCATGATGTAAGAAAGGCGCTGGAAGAGGGAGGGATCAGGGATGCTGAACTCCAGGATCTGCCATCTGAGAACAAGGTGCTTATCAGTATAAAAAAGAGCGAGGGGAATCTCGGCGATCTCTCCAGGAAGATAATAACCATTCTGTCTCAGAAATTTTCCCATAAGAACGTGGTAGTGGATTCAACTACCGAAATAGGCCCCAAGGTCGGCGGCAAACTGCGCCGGGACGCCCTTGTAGCGATACTCGTTGCCACGTTAGGCATTCTGATATATGTGGCTTTCAGGTTCCAATTCCGGTTTGGCGTTGGAGCAACCATCGCCACCTTTCATGATGTGATGGCAGTATTAGGCATATTTTACATCATGGGCAGGGAGATCAATCTGCTGCTTGTCACAGCTCTTCTGACGATTGCGGGATATTCGCTTACGGATACAGTCGTAGTTTTCGACAGGATAAGAGAGAATCTTAGAGCCAGGCTTAAAAAATCCGCGCCTGAAATTGTTAACGAAAGCGTAAATGAAGTGTTATCGAGGACCATTGTTACATCGCTCACCGTCTTTCTTACGTCGGTTGCCCTCTTTCTTTTCGGCGGAGAAGTGATACATGACTTCTCGCTGGCGATGATAATTGGCGTAATAGTCGGCACTTATTCCTCAATCTTCGTTGCAAGCCCGGTTGTGCTGATGCTGGGGAAAGAGAAGACCCTCAGCAGGAAGAAGTAGCCGGTTGACTCTGTATAGCCCTTCATTAAACAACGCTCATTTAATCCTATGAATCGTCACTGGTTGGTGAAGAGGACCAATCCTGAATTTCTCAAATACCTTTCAGATAAATTATCCATATCCGCAACAGTTGCGCAGATACTGGTAAATCGCGGCATCAAAGAGCCGGATTCAATAAAAGATTTTCTGTATCCTTCACTGAATAATCTCTGCGATCCTCTGCTTATGCCTGATATGAAGGATGCTGTTGAGAGGATAAAAACCGCCATTAACAGAAGCGAGACCGTTTTTGTGCACGGGGATTATGATGCCGACGGCGTTACATCAACAGCGCTTCTTGTCTCCGCATTAAGGCGTCTCGGTTTAAAGACCTTTTATCACATCCCCAACAGGTTCACAGAAGGCTATGGCGTCAGCAGTAAAGGGATAGGGAAGGCAAGATTGTGCGGAGCAGGCCTTATTATTACTGTTGACTGCGGTATAAGTTCAGGCGTGGAGATTGCTTCAGCCCGTTCCATAGGCATTGATGTTATTGTTACTGACCATCATGAACCGCCTGAGCAACTTCCTGAGGCAACGGCAGTTATAAATCCCCGCAGGGCGGATTCAGAGTATCCCTTTAAATGTTTAGCGGGAGTCGGCGTTGCTTTTAAGTTAGTGCAGGCGCTTTTCCAAAGCATGGAACAGAGAGGAGAGAAAGCAGACTTAAATGAATATCTTGATCTGGTCGCATTAGGGACTGTTGCTGACTCTGTTGCGCTTACAGGGGAGAACAGGATACTTGCGGCTTACGGGCTGAAAGAGATCAACAGCGAAAAATGCAGGGCTGGAATAAAGGCTTTGAGGGATTCTGCCAACATAGAGGGGGAACTCAGGGCAGGGCAGCTCTCTTACACATTGATCCCCAGAATCAACGCAGCAGGCAGGGTGGATGATGCCGGAGTGGTTGTTGAGCTTCTTCTGACACAGGACAACGGTGAGGCAAAAAGGATAGCTGACATCCTTGAAGAACAGAACAGGGAGAGGCAGAAGATAGGCGAAAAGGTTTTCAGGTCAGCCCTTAATATGGTAGATCCTGATAATCCGGGGAATGCCATCGTCCTCTCATCTGCCGAGTGGCATCCCGGAGTGATAGGCATTGTCGCATCACGTCTTGTGGAGCTCTTTTACAGGCCGGTATTTCTCTTTTCAGTAAAAGATTCTATGGCCAAAGGCTCAGCACGGAGCATCCCCCCGTTTCACCTTTATAACGGCGTTGCAGAATGCGCGGATATACTTATCGCATTCGGCGGTCACGGTCAGGCGGCAGGCATTAAGATCCTGTCGGAGAACCTGCCTGTCTTCAGAGAGCGGATAAGCCTGATCGCGGAAAAGAGTTTAAGCGGCGATGAGATAACCCCTGTGCTCAATATAGATGCAAGCGTAGAGCTTTCGGATATAAAGATTGATCTCGTTAAGGAGCTGAGCCTTCTTGAGCCCTATGGTGAGGCGAACAGAGAACCACTTCTCGGCGCAAAGAGCGTAAAGATGATGGATTACAGAGTTGTCGGCAACGGGCATCTCAAGATGAGGGCTTTGCAGAATAATTCCGGTATAGATACTATCGGTTTTGGCAAAGGCGATATAATGAAGAAGATATCTATGACAGCAGCGGCGGATATAGCTTTTGTCCCTTGTATGAACGAATGGAACGGCATAAAGAGTCTCCAGTTGAACCTTAAGGCGATAAGGCCGAGCGCTGAGAATTCGTAAATATCAATGCTGTAATTTTTTCACAATATCTTTCAAATCATGATATAATTTCTGCAGATGAACAACAGTTTCAAAGGAGGCGTTATGCTGAGTGAATATATTCAAAAGACAATGGAAGCAGCCCATTACGAAATCATAGAGGATGAAAAATCTTATTGGGGTGAATTACCCGGCTTCCAGGGGGTATGGGGCAAGGCTGAAACCCTTGAAAAGTGCCGATATGAACTCAAAGAGGCCCTGGAGGATTGGATCATCTACCGTTTAAGAAATAAGCTTGCCTTGCCGGTTGTCGACGGGATTGATTTAAATGTTGTCGAACAGGCAGCATAGTGGAGCCTCTCAATCCGGTTACATGGAAGTACTTTGTTGCAAGATTGAAGGAGCTTGGATTTGAAGGCCCATATATTGGAGGCAAACATCCGAAAATGCGAAGGGGAGATTTGACGCTTATTATTCCTAACCCGCATGAGGCTGACATAGGGGTAGGTTTCTTGAAGAGACTTTTGCGACAGGCTGGCATAAGTAATGATGAATGGTTGAAGAAATGATTGCTGCCGGATACAAAAGTTTTAAAAAGTGAAGTTGTCAATGTCATTGTGAAAAATTTAGGAATTACAAAATCCGCTTTTTTCTTTAGGGAAACCAATGTCTCAAAAGACAGACTACCTTGAAATCAAGAAGAGGCTTTTTGGCAACAAGACTGCCAGAGAACTCTACAAAGAGATTATCAATAGAAAACACAAGAAGTGAAATTCTATTAAAGACAATGCTGTCCGAGTTCTTTTGCCAGATCATTCACTCTCGATTGATGTTATTTGTCTATACTTAAAAGAGACAGATGCAAAATCACACTTCCTTCCTGTTATCTTGTTATTTAATCATGCCCCTAAACATAAGGTTTTTGATGTTAATCAATATCCATAGGAAGTGAAACAAATTCATCAGATACGTCAAGCCATTTTTTTCATTGACCACACGTTAAAATTTATGCTACTCTCACTTAGTTTTTCAGATAACAACTTTCTCCCCCTATCCAGATTAATAAAAAATTGCACCTATTAAATAGTTGCAAAATAAAATATATGGTTATATAATTAATGTCGAAGAAGGCTAAGTTATTAGAGCGGCTTTTTTCAAAGCCAACGGATTTCACTTGGGAAGAGCTAAAGACCCTTTTGTCTGGTTTTGGTTACAAAGAAATCAGGGGGAGAGGATCGAGAATTAAATTCTACAATGCTGAATCGAATAGTTTGATTAATTTACACAAACCTCACCCCAGTAATATTCTAAAATCATACATGGTAAATGACGTAACAACTCAGTTGGAAGAGAAAGGAATTCATCCATGAAAAACGTATTACGTTATAAAGGTTTTTTAGGTTCAAAAGAAATCAGCAATGATAACAAGTGTATTCATGGCAAACTTCTATTTATTGACGATTTGGTGACATATGAAGCTGAATCTCCAGCACAAATAGAAGTTGAATTTAAAGATGCTGTTGATGATTATTTAGACACATGTAGAAAACTTGGCAGAGAACCACTTAAACCATTTAGCGGTACCTTTAACGTTAGGATAGGAAGTGAATTGCATCAGACTTTGGCGCACTATGCTACTACAAATGAAACTTCAATTAATGACGTTGTAAAAAAGGCTTTAATACAATATCTTAACAAGACAGAACAAAAAGAGATTGTTCATAATCATAAGCATACAGTTACTGTTAAATATGAACAAACATTAGTAGAAGTTACTGAAAGGGATATGCAATGGAAAAAAGAACCTACATTGACACTTGTAAATTAGGTAAATTAAGATTGCTTGAATGTTCCAGTAAATTTATCAAACCGGATATTGAGCAGTCAATAACATTGGGCATCACTATGAAGCATTCCGTAAAATTTGATGTTCACCCCAAAGAGAATAAGTACGACTTTTATCTTAGTCTTAATACAGAATTAAAAGCTATTGATAATGATAAGAATGAATATTTTCAAATAATCTCCAAGTTTAGGGGAGATTATTTGATTATCGATAGCGACAATAGTGACCCTAAAGATTTTAAAAAAGTTACTGAATTGTTGGGAAATCAATTGTTCCCTGTAATTAGAGCTTTTTTAACAAATATTTTAAATTCCATGGAAATTCCTCTCACTTTACCTTGGTCTTTACAACGGCAAAAAGATAAAAAAGTTAAAAAAAAGAACGTAAAAAATCTTACCTAACAAACATCGTCACTTGAGAGCATATTTGTTCTGTTTGAATATATTTTTTGTCTGCAAAATGTCTTTTTCTTTTCTCATTTCTTACAGTGGCACGCGTCAGTAAGTAGGGCTTTAGAACTGTGAATGTTTCAATCAAAAATTATTAGTTTTCCCACCACCTGAGATTGTTGATAAGTAGGTGTACTTTTCGGGCCAGCCCACAAGCTGGGGACGAGACCTTAACATGAAAATGCAAGTCAGTAATTCCGTTTACAAGAGGGGTCACAGCAAATACTGACTATTGAAAATAAGGCCGAGCGCTGAGAATTCATAACTTCACATCCCGAGTTCTTTTTCCAGATCATCCTGCTCTTTTCTGAACTTCTTCTTCTGACTCTCGTCTTTGAGCATCTCTTTCTCTTGCTTCATACTGCGTTCCTGCACGCTATTTTCAAGCTTTTCCGCTTTATCGTGGTTGCCTGCAATGTTGTAATAATGCACAGCCCTTAAGAGTATCCCCTCTTTTACAGCCGCCTCCGCCAGCCTAACGGCCTTCTCTTTCACCTTTTTTATCTTCCCCTGATCATTGGCAGCCTCATAATACCTTATCGCCTCTTCAAGGGATTGAGGCTGATTATCATCCGCGTAAAAATTGTCGCCCCTCTTTTCAGCTCGTTCAATAACCTTTTTTTCCTTTGCATCCTTAAAAAATGCGAACCACTGGCGGGCATTTGAGAGCTGCCTGAGTGATCTGTCGACATTCGAGCCCCCGAGATCTATCACATTCTTTGCGAACTCCTTCTCTTCTTTGTTAAGTACGTTATCGCCGTTGTTTGACGCCGTGACTTCAAGCTCCCTGAGATAACTTAAATCAACTTTGAAACCGTATGATTTCTGTAAGTCTTCGCTCCTCTCCTCTCTTCCCCGGAAATGCCCGACAGCGATCTTGAATACCTCAACATCTTCCGGTTTTCTCTTTATCATCTTCATCATCATACGGTCTGCGTCGGCAAAATTCCATCCTGCCTCAAGCCACTGAAAAGCACCAGCGCCTTTATCGAGTTCAACGGATTTGTAAAGATTACCCTTCTTCTCCTCTTCATCGCTCATCTTTTTGGCGATTCTCATGCATCCGGCCTTTGCATCGCCTGAAACGGGGTTTTTGCCGTCGCATCCGGACTCATCCCGTGCCTTTGCATAATCTTCAAAAGCCTCTGTAAGCTCCCCTCTCTTTTCAGCGGAGACAGCCTTATCAAAAAATACTCTCATTTCCTTATTGAAATAACCTACGCAGTCTCCATAAGCGGTATGTGTCATGCATAGGAAGGCAACACAGGCTAACAGCAATAATAATTTAAAATATCCCTGTCTCATCTTTTCTTACTCCATGCCCTTCATCATGTCCTGCATGTTAAAGCCGCCGCCCATGCCCGGCATTGACATCTTGTTGTAGCCGGAAGGGATCTCAAAGAGTTTCGGATTCTGGTTTTCAATTTTAATGTTCTTGCGTTCCATCTTTACGCGCATCTTTGAGCCTTCAACCTTTGAAACAGTATCCATCTTGACCATAATCCCTTCCTTTGAGACCCACATAAATCCGCCGAACTTGTTCCCTTTCTTGTCTGTTACGATGACCTTGTTCTTTGTTGTATTGATTCCGTTTATAACTTCTTCTCCTACAACAGAATATTCAATCGTATAGTCTTTGAGATCTGCGGTATCTTCTTTACCCTGCCCCATCTTCATCTCCATATACATCTTCTGATCCGGCATTAACATCCAGACAACGCTTTTATCCCTTCGCATAATCATGATCTGCTGCATTCCGCTCATGTCCTGTTCTCTTCGCTCTTTGCCCGGCGCGTGGTAGACTTTGGCTTGCATAGCCATATCTTCTGTCTCCATCTGCTCGTCTGCGGAATATTCAATATCTGTTTCCTGAAATGTCTTGTCTGAAGCCCATGCGGTCACGGCAAAAATAATGGCAACAACTAATGCGGTCACGATTCCTTTAAGTCTATTCATATTTCTTCTCCTTTGAATAAGTTTTTTATGAGAATAACACTCTGGAGATTGCTTGTCAATTGAGCGAATTACACTTTTCATAAAAATGATTGATTATTTACATTAGCAGGGATATAATTTATCAAAAAATAGAACAAGTGTAAAAATAATTGTTAGGCTTTGACTATGGAATGGCTTCTGCAACTACTACTGATTCCGAAGCGAATGCGTTTTCGTTGGCGGAATCGCAACCGGAGAAAGGTCACTGAAGGCCTGATTGTGGTGTTAAAGCAAAGATGCGATGAGGCCACTCGCGCCAATGTTCCTGCATATCTTGGCGTTTACAATGTTGGGCTTTTTATCGCACTGCTTGAGCAGGATATTAGTGCCTATAGCGAAAGCATCTTCTTCGCCAAGTCTGAGTGGAAACGCCAATTCTTCGCACGAGGTCTTGCGGTATTGCTACACGAGGGGGCGGAGGACGTATCACAGTTGCTTGGGAAGCAATACAGAAACTGGTTGAACGTCTTGGAACTTGACGATAATTGGATTACGGCACTAAATGAAATTAACGCCAAGTTGAGCCAGTTTCAGAAAAATAACTCACGCTTTCTTAAAAAGGTTCGCAATTACGTTGGCGCTCATAGAGACCACAACGCATCAACGCAACTGGACATACTTTCTGATCTAAAAGCAATTGAAGTGTACCGCTTGGGAGCCGAGTTCTCTGAGCCGCTCCGTAATCTCGTCACCTTCTATACACAGTTGCTTACCTACATGCACAACCCAGCAGTAATGCTTCATCAGGCATCAAAAGTAACATCTTGGCTTAACCGACCGCTCGACACGGACGAGTTAGATAAAACCGCCCGCACCGGTTAGCTTGCACATTGGAAGAAATTTATGCGTAACATTAAACTTGTTTTGGAATATGATGGCCGCCGTTATAAAGGATGGCAGCGCCAGACGGCTATTAAAAGCACGGTCCAGGGAAGAATTGAGCATGTGCTGCAACTGATGACTGAAGAAAAAATTGAGCTTCATGGAGCAGGCCGTACAGACACAGGAGTCCATGCGCTGGGTCAAGTTGCAAATTTTCATACTAAAAGTCAAAAGGGACTTTCAGAAATAGAGGAGTATCTTCATAAATACCTTCCGGATGATATTAATCTCCTGGAGATCCGGGAAGTGCCTGAACGTTTCCATTCAAGGCTGAATGCAAAAGGGAAAGAGTACTTGTACCGGATATGGAACCATCCTTCTAAAAAGAATATCTTCAACAGGGACTATTATTTACACATAAAAAAACCTCTGAATATTGAAAAGATGAAACAGGCTGCGGAGTTGTTTATCGGGACCAAAGACTTCCGGAGTTTTACAGCCTTGAAGTCCAAGAACAAATCGACCGTGAGGACTATCTCAAAGATCGAGATTCTTAAAAAAGAGAGTGAGATAACTCTCAATTTTTCAGGAGATGGTTTTCTTCATAAAATGGTCAGAGTGATTACGGGGACAATTATTCAGGTTGGTTTAGGGGAGCTTTCTGTTTCAGAAGTTAAAGAGATGTTTGAAAAAGAAAAACGTTCAGAGGCCGGCTTTACGGCCCCTCCTCATGCCTTGTTCCTGGTTAAGGTCATTTATTGAAGAATACTGGATTAAAATACGCGATTTGCCGGAGAACAAGAATCTATGTAGCTATAAATCTCTTGGTAAACATTAATAAACACATAACAAAACGCTCCAGCGTGACAGTCGCCCACGCTTGCTACTGAGTTCAACCGTTAATAAATTATGCAATGCCCAGTCTGTAACAAAAGCTTGGTTACTATAAATACTCATGGTATTGAAATTGAATCGTGTTCAGAATGTGATGGGGCATGGTTCGATAGGAATGAGCTTCCTCAATATTTAAGTAATAAAGCAGACAGTGACTGGCATAATGTTTTACTGAATGAAAAACAACTAAAGACTAATAATGATTTTGGTTTTAACGGCGGTGGTTTTTGTCCAAAGTGTAATCAAGCTGTAGAACAGATCAGCATACCCGATCTTAAGATAAAGATATTGAAGTGTGTTGGCTGTATGGGAGTTTGGATCAGACGATGTCACCTTCAACCCTTGACACAATGGTATATTACGGCTACGCCATCCCAAAAATTACAACTAAAGGATTATGATGATCAGGCTGACACATGGGAAATTGAAGAAGATGCTCCGCTTGGAGCCTCATTATTAGGCCTAATTAAAGACGATAATCCTACAAGAAGCTTCCCATATACTACTGCGTCATTAATAATCATTAATACTCTTATCTTCATATATTGTCTTTATTTGAAGGATAATACTTTTTTGCTTATGGTCCCGGCATCGCTTCTTTCTTCTCCGCTAACGAATATACATACTGTTTTTACTTCGATGTTTATGCATGCCAATATATTTCACCTTATTGGGAATATGTACTATCTTTGGGTTTTTGGCGACAATGTCGAAGACCGCCTTGGGCCGATCAAATACTTATCTGTATATTTATTTTGTGGAGTTATTGCAGATTTTACTCATGCATTAGTCACAGACAGGCCCGATCTCCCGACATTGGGGGCCAGCGGCGCTATCTCTGGCATATTGGGAGGTTATTTGCTTTTATATCCAAAGGCTCGCATTTCTGCATTTTCTTTAGTTTATTTTCGAAGCATCAGATTTACTTCTCCGGCCTGGCTTTATTTAGGGGTCTGGTTTTTTGGTCAGCAATGGCTGAATGCAGCCTTAGGTTCATGCGGAGTAGCATGGTATGCCCATATAGGCGGTTTTATTTCCGGCTTTCTCATATTGCTATTATTGAAAAGTCTAAGATGGTTATAATTGACTATCAGTTAATGACAACCTAACCGGACAGTGAAGTGAAATAATGTTATCTACAACATAGTTTGTGTCAGCTTGTTGGTGTAGGCAGGTCTGTCTAATCAACGTTGAAAATTACCAGCCACGATCTGCCCCAGTGATATACCCCCGTCATTGGGCGGAACAAGCTGATGGATCAAAGGAGTAAAACCCCTCTCATTCAATTTATTAAATACCCCGGTAAGAAGTATCGCGTTCTGAAATACCCCGCCTGAAAGCGCGACTTTTGTAATGCCGGCGCTCTTTCTTAATGACTCTGAAAGAGATAGGATGATCTCAATAATGGTGTTGTGAAATTTTTTTGATATGACCTCAATCGGAACTTCTGACCGCTTGTCCCTTACAATCTCCTGGATAATAGGCCTGAAGTCAATCAAACTCTCTTCTATTCTGAATTCATACTTTACCTCTTCGTCTGACCTTTGAGCTGCCTGCTCAAGCATGACCGGGGCCTGGGCATGATACGACACATGGTGCTTTAAGCCGATAATGGAAGCAACGCCGTCAAAGAGCCTTCCCATGCTCGTTGTCAGAGGCGAGTTAACGCCCTTTTTTATCATGTCCGTATAAAAGCGTCTCTCTTTTCCAGATAAAGAGAGAAGATCAAACTCTGATGCATCTCCGAATGTTTCATACAATAAAGACAAAGCTATTCTGAAAGGTTCTTTAACTGCCTTCTCCCCACCGGGAAGTCTGTAAGGGCGGAGATGATATAATCTTTTGAAACCGGAATATGACGCTGTCATCACCTCGCTGCCCCATACCGTCTTATCAGTTCCGTAGCCGGTCCCGTCAAATGCAAAGCCTATCACCTCTTCATCATTCTGAATGTCATTCTCAGCCATGCAGGAAAGTATATGCGAGAAGTGGTGCTGGACCTTTACAAGCTTATCTTTATAATGCATCTCTCCGAAGATCGTGCTGTAGTAACCCGGATGCATATCAGATACAACCACCTCAGGTTTGATATTGAAAAGCCTCAAAAAGTCATTGACCGTCTCTTCATAGAACTCCATTGCAAGAGGCGTCTCAAGATCACCTACATGCTGGGAGAGATAAACCTTATCATCAATCCCGACAGCTATCGTATTATTCATATAGGGGCCGAGCGCAAGCACCGGCTTTTCAAGTCTGAAAGGAAGTATCACGGGCAGGGGAACGAAGCCTCTTGAACGCCTTATAGGTATCTGTCTTTCAGCAACTATCCTAACCACTGAGTCATCGCACCTCCTGACTATCTTTCTATTGTTCGTCAGAAAATAATCGGCTATGCCTGAAAGCCTCTTAAATGCGTCATCCTCATCTTTTGCAATCGGTTCGTCTGAAATATTAGCGCTCGTTGCCACAACAGGCCTCTTCAGTCTCTGCAATATTATATGGTGAAGTGGTGTGTACGGCAGGAATGCACCTATGGTGTCATTGCCGGGAGAGATTGAATCAGGAAGCCTCGTCCCTTTCTTCTTTCTAAGAATGACGATAGGCCGCTCGACTGAGCACAATGCACGCTCTTCAAGCATGCTTACATGCGCCTCCGCCTCTACTGATTCAATATCAGCAAACATGACCGCAACCGGCCTCTCTTCCCTTTGCTTTCTCTCTCTCAAAATTCTGACAGAAGTTTCATTCATTGCGTCACATACAAGGTGATAACCGCCTAATCCCTTTATGGCGATGATATTGCCTTCTTTTATAAGTTCAACGCACTTATTAATGGCATCATCTTTCTGATATTTAAATCCCCCCATGCCCCCATTTTCTAAAGTGGGGTTTATTAAAGTAATGAAAGGCCCACAGACAGGACATGCGTCAGGCTGGGCATGAAACCTTCGGTCTGAAGGGTCGTTGTATTCCCTCTCACAATCAGCGCACATCCTGAAATACTTCATGGATGTATTCTTCCTGTCATAAGGGAGATCTTCTATGATGGTAAAACGCGGGCCGCAGTTAGTGCAGTTGGTGAAGGGATAATTGAACCTTCTATTGCCTTTAGTAGAAATATCATATAAGCATTCGTCACAGGTCTCTATGTCAGGGAGAACAGAGACTCTGATTTCACCTTCCTTATCACTCTCTTTAATGACAAACTCCTTAAATCCCTTATCATGCAGAAAAGAGTGCCTGAGACTGAATATCTGTGAGAGAGCCGGTTTCTCCTTCTCAATGCGGAAAAGAAAATCTGTGAGCAGAGACTCCGCACCTTCAGCTTCGATAGTAACTCCCCCCGTATCGTTCTGAACATATCCCTTCAACCCGATATCTTTGGCAAGCCTGTAGATGAACGGCCTGAAGCCAACGCCCTGAACAACACCGGTTATGCTAATTTTCAGTCTCATAAAAACTTGCTCCACGCAATATATTATATAATTACCAATGACAAATAATGATAAAAGGTTAACCTGCAAATGAGACTTATTCTTTATTATGCGCCGTCATTCTGGTTCAAGACATACAAAAAGATCCTTGACGAAGTTCCTGACTCTGAGATGGAAGAGACGGTTGAGAATGCGGTTGTCGTCTTTTACCAGGCTGAGGAAGAAGACAGTGAGAAGAAGAGCAGCGTTATCAGTAAATTTGTAAAGAACGTTAAGTGGGTTGCAGGGAAGTTCAATACAAAAAGAATAGTTCTCCACTCCTTCAGCCACCTCTCGATGTCAAAGGCCTCGCCGAAATTGACGGATGAGATAATCACGGATGTTAAGGAACGACTCTCAAGAACAGGCTACGCAATCACTGAAACGCCTTTCGGATATCTGAATGAATGGAAGATGCATGTGGCAGGTGAATCTTTGGCAAAGGTTTTTAAGGAGTTTTAATTAGTCTTATACCAAATATTGCATGAACCTTCCTGAGAAACCATGCACGGGCCTGTGGGACTTTGAGGAGTGCATGCCTTTTTAAATAATTTGCATTTGGATGGATATGCCTTGCCGAGTATCACCTCACCGCAGATACAGCCGGGGATCTTTTCTTCCTTAACCTCTTTAAGTTCAAAAACCTTTCGCGCATCTCTTGCTGAATACTCGCTCTTCAGCTCAAGTCCTGAATCAGGGATATAACCTATGCCCCTCCAGTTCACATTTGAAACCTCAAAATATTTATGCATTATCCTCTGCGCCTGCGTATTGCCTTCTGGTCTTACGACATTACTATAGACATTTGTTGTCTCTGCAATGCCCTCTTTGATCTGCCTCAATATATCAACAATGCCGAGGAGAAGGTTCTCTGCCTCAAAGCCAGCGACGACCGTCGGGATGCCGTATTTTTCAGAGAATACATTCCATGCGTTTGAGCCGACTATTGCCGAAACATGACCCGGCGCAATGAAACCGTCTATGCCGATATCCGCGTCCTTGACAAGTATCTCCATTATCGCAGGGGTCAGCCTGTGAGAGCTTAAGATATAAAGGTTATCCGGGATGCCCATTTCAAGTATGGCCGCGGTGGGCGCGGTCGTCGTCTCAAAGCCTATTGAGAAGAAGATGATTTTCTTATCACTATGATTCTTCGCTATAGCGATCGCTTCAAAAGGCGAAGTGATCATGCGGAAGTTCTTTCCCTCTGCTCTGATAGAACCCTGCTGTGTCGGCACTCTCAGCATATCGCCGTATGTCACGAGAATTACATCATCTCTTTTTGAAAGTTTTATAGCGTTGATTATGTCGCTCTCAGGGCAGACGCAGACCGGACAGCCGGGTCCTGGAATGAGTTCAAGGTTTTGAGGCATCAGGCTCCTCATGCCTGAAAATGCGATGGTGTGCTCATGCGAGCCGCAGACATTCATTATCTTCACCTTGCGGTCTTTGGGAACGAGTGAGTGGATGTGTTTTATGAGGTTTTCCGATTTATTCATATTTTTTGTCATCTGCTGATAACTTTTCTAACAAATCCTTGGAAGCATGTCATCCTCAAGCATATCAAGAACCCGCTCTCCGCCTATCTTTGTCCTGAGCCTCACGCCTTTATGCTTTGTCGTTATTCTGCCGATGAGAGCCGCATTTTTCCCCAATGAATGCAGTCTAAGTTTATTCAGAATCTCATCTGCCGCCTCATGTGAAGTTATTACAACCGCCTTCCCCTCATTGGCGAGATATAGTGGATCATAACCGAGCATATCAGAGATGAACCTGACGTCATCTCTCACCGGAATCTTGTCTTCGTAAATTTCAATGCCGAGGCTTGTTTTCTCCGCAACCTCGACAAGAACGGTGGCAACGCCTCCACGCGTCGGATCCCTCATCCACTTCAATCCGTCAATATCAAAAAGAGGCGTGAGTAAACCACTGAGAGCGGCGCAGTCACTCTCAACTGATGCGTCTATGTCAAACTCATTCCTTGCGATTGCAACAGCAGTGCCGTGGTCTCCAAGTGTGCCTGTGACAATGACCGCATCGCCATCTGAGATATTCTCAATAACAAGCGGTGTTACAATCTCACCGACGGCAGTAGTGTTGATATATAGGCCGTCGCATTTATTCCTCTCAACCACCTTTGTATCGCCGGTCACAATCTTCACGCCAGCGGCTTCTGATGTCATCTTTATACTCTTCAGCACGTCTTCAAGATGTTTGATGAGAAAGCCTTCTTCAATTATGAAGCTTAGCGAGAGATACTTTGGAATTGCGCCGCTTACGGCGATATCATTCACCGCTCCGCATACAGCGAGCTTTCCGATATCACCGCCCGGAAAGAATAGAGGACGCACGACATAAGAATCGGTTGTGATGGCTATGTTTGGATTTTCAAACCTGAGATATGCTGCATCCTCAAGGGGCTTAAGTTCATTTGAATCAAGATATTTAAGAAAGAGCTTCTCTATCAGGTCCCTCGTGAGCCTGCCACCGCTGCCGTGTCCGATCTCGATCTTTTTCATTTTAATGCTGTATTGCCTTGTCTGGTTATCTCCTCGCCCCTTGAGGGGAGAGGGTTAGGGTGAGGGGTATTTAACGAAATTTTCACCCTCCCCTTAATCCCCTCCCCTCAAGGGAGGAGGAGATTTCAGCTTATTGCGAAGAAACGTGAACCATTCACCCATCCCATCACCTGTTGTTGCAGATATGACAAATATCTTTAAGTCAGGATTGAGAGACAGTGCATCTTTCTTCACCTTCTCGATATCAAAATCAAAATACGGCAGAAGATCGGATTTGGTGATGATAAAAACATGCGATGTCTTAAATGCCTTTGGATATTTGATAGGCTTATCAGGCCCCTCAGGCACTGATACGAGGACAACCCTCACATGTTCGCCCAGATTAAAGAATGAGGGGCATACAAGGTTGCCGACATTTTCAATGAAGAGTATATCCATCTTCTTCCCGTTAAGCTGGTGCTCAAGTTCATGCATGCCTTTATGTATAAGCACTGAATCGAGATGGCAGGCCCCTCCTGTTGTGAGCTGAACAGCGGGCACGCCCTTCTTCCTTATCCTCTCGGCATCAAGATCAGTCTCTATGTCGCCCTCAAGAACTCCGAGGCTGAATTCATCCTTAAGCGCCTCAGCCGTCTTTTCAAGCAGTGTTGTCTTTCCGGAGCCTGGGGAACTTATAAGGTTCAATGTGAAAATACCGTTGCTGTCAAAATGCTCCCTGTTATGCGAGGCGGCATCTTCATTCGCCTTCAGGAGGCTCTGGTTTATCTCAACGGTCTTTACTTCCCCCTTAGTAAGGGGGGAATGAAGGGGGTGTTCGTGACTATTTTCGCATCCGCATGTGTCACACATAGCTCTCCTTACACTTCCAATTCCATATTCACTATATCCATCTCATCGCCTGATAAGAGTTTCAGGCTGTAAGACTTGCAGTCAGGACATGAAGGGAAGTGGATATAGTCTGTCTCAAAACTGATCTTGCAGTCATTGCATTCATATCTTAATGGAACTTCCTCGATCACTATCTCTGCTGATGAGATGAGAGGGTTCTCCAATTTGATCGCGTCAAAAGCAAACTTTAGTGAATCTATGACAATGCCGCTTGATCGTCCTATCCTTAAATTGACGGCACTGATATATTTTGCGTTGTTCTCTTTAGCTATCCTCGCAAGCTCATTCACCATGCTCAGAGCTATTGAGACCTCATGCACCCTCATCCTCCTCGTCCATCAGCCTGAATATCTCATCAAAACCCTTCCATATCTCATCTGCCATCTTTTCATCCACCTTTTCAATAGCAAATCCTACATGGACAATGACATGGTCGCCTATATTCACATCACCTTCCGGTAGAAGCTGAAGCCCGATATTGCGCTTCACTCCCCTTGCCTCGGCAACTCCTGAAGGGTAATTTATCTCTACGACCTGCATTGGTACGCCTACGCACATAATATATTTTATCCTTTTATCTTTCAGGTTCTTAATATTTTACCGAGATTAGCAGCGATTAACAATAATATTCGTTACGGCAGATTTTGTAATAAGGTAGGCGCTAAAAGCCGAGAAATTATCGCTCTTTATAACTTATCTCGCTTCCGTATATTAATAAGTATTTATCAGTCTATAGAATTGTTGCCCTCCTTGCAATACAAAACTCACGTTTTCCTCATATTGCCTGCAATTATCTTGACATGCGACAAAGTATAGAGATAAACTTCACTAAAATACAGAAAAAAATGAATGTTAAGTCTAAGATAAATAAATTAAGCAGATGTCGAAACTAAGAATTCACATTAAATCTGAGTCATATTATACAGGGATGCTTCTTGCGAAATATAAATCTATGTTTCATGAGATGCTAACGTACTTAAGTAAATGCTACAAATTTAATTTACCGGATCGATGTACTTTTTGTGATATTGATTCTGATGTTGTCGAAGCATGGTTTAAGCAGTATATTACCCTTGATGAAGAAAAAGAAGATGCATTGCTTTTTGTGATAGGAAAAGGGAAGGCTGACAAAGGTTGTTTAGGCAATTGGGTGGTGGGGATTGATACATCTATAATGATCTACTTAGCATACGAATATGATTATATTGTAAAAATAACAGCTCTCATTGGACTAGTTATAGTGACAGGGGATTGGAAGAATAAAGAATTACTATGTAACATGGAAAACAGCTCAAGGAAAATATTGAGTAACTATAAGCTTGATTACAACTATAACAGAAGAAATATATCTTTCCAGTGGATCAACTTTTTACCGACAGAATACATGTGGGGTTATAATGGATTGAGAAAAATGAGAAACTCAAAGATATGTACCTACTCGATTGATGATTTATTTTCATCACACAGCAATTTACTGCAACATTGGGAATTAGGGGATGCAAACGGAAAATTTCAATATCAATATGACGCTTACTACGGGTACTGGCAGGATTACTACGATGACTTGGAAACATGATGAGACTTAACAAGGCACACGAGAAGGACACCCCTCCGAGGGCTGCTCAACTGCCTCATTCCCCACTCGCTTCGCTCCCGGCGGTTATTTCTTAACCTTAACCGGACTAACTCCCCATTCCTTCAATTTATCTAAAACCTTGGCATAAAGATCATTAAACCTTGCCTTTATCTCTTCCGACATTTCAGTGCTTGTCTCCATGGACTTCGGCTGGATTCCGATAAGGCACATCTCAGGCGGGCTTATGTCCATTAGCTTTGCGGCAAAGAGCATATCAGGAAGCCCTATCTGGTGCACGGACAATTTTTGACTCAGGAAAGCCGGGATCTTGTCGCCAATGACGGTATCGATAGTACCAGGTTCTTTTTTAAAGTTTGCGGCGTCAATTATCAGAAGCCTGTCGCTGCCTTCGATAAAAGGCAGAAGGTCCAGCCCCTTTGTGCCGCCGTCTATCAAAGTGACGTTGTCAGGGAACGTATATTCCTGCTTAAGTTTATTAACAATTTGAACTCCGACACCATCATCGCTTATTAGAGTGTTTCCTATGCCTAATACTACTGTTTTCAATATTGACTCCAAAAATCAACCCCGGAATCCTAAATGACTTCCGGGGGCATAACACCTTAAATCTCAGTTCCCAGTGCAAAGTTTCTATTTAAATATTATTTTACTCCCACTCTTTTCCGGTCACAAACTTATATCCGTTGAAGATCGAGAGGAGCAGCCCGTTTTTCTCCCTGGAATCGGAAAAGATAACAGCATAAACATGAATAATCGTAAATGCCATCAGTACATACATCACAAGGTGATGGTAGAGTCTGATTAGCGGCAGATACATGAATCCGAGCATCCATCCTCCCAAAGCAGTCCAGAGAGCGCCTGAATGATTTACGGAATAAAGGGCGAACCCTGAAAATATCTCAAAGAGAAAGAGTAGAAAAACTATCAGATAAGTGAATCCGGCAAGAGCCGTATGACCAGTGGCATAAGGCGGCTTCTTGCTGAGGAGAAGGTAGAACTTAAGAGCACCTATGAAGTCCTTCATCTTTTGGGATGTAAAAGGAAACCATACTGAGAAGCAGGCATACTTGTTGCCCATTAAAGCCCAGTACATCCTGATAATGAAGCTCATAAGGAAGACATAGGCAGACACAAAATGAACGAACCTCATCCAGCCCATAATATACTCTTTTGAGGATACGGCGTATAAATAAGGGTTGCCTATGTACAAGCCCGTAACAGTGAACGCTGCAAGGCTAAGAACAAAGAGCCAGTGGGTAAGCCTAATCGGGACTTCCCATATATATGTTCTCTTTCTCTCAATCATAATATCCCCCTATATCACCTTTATCCTTGTTACCTCTTTGCCTTCGGCATCTACAACATGGACAGCGCAGGCCATGCACGGGTCAAATGAATGTATGGTCCTGAGTATCTCTACAGGCTGCTCAATGTTCGCCACAGGTGTCCCTATCAGCGCCTCCTCAAAGGGACCTCTCTGACCCTTCGCGTCCCTCGGCGAGCCGTTCCATGTGCCTGGCACAACACACTGGTAATTCTCGATCTTCTTGTCCTTTATCTTTACCCAATGACCGAGCGCGCCCCTCGGAGCCTCATGCAGGCCGTACCCCTGGGCCTCTGCCGGCCATTCAGACGGGTCCCACTTCTCGCCGCTGTGAATCTTGACATCGCCTTTCTTCATATTCGCTGCAAGCTGGTTGATCCATACGGGCAACTGCTCAGCAGTCACAAGCGTCTCTACGCCCCTTGCGGCTATCCTGCCGAGAGTTGAGAAGAGAACAGTAGCAGGAAGGTTCCCGAGCGTCTTAAGGACAAGATTGACAACAGCCTGCACCCGCTCATGGCCTGAGGCATAAGCGACGAGCATCCTTGCAAGCGGCCCGACCTCCATCGCCTTATCATCATAGCGCGGAGCCTTAAGCCAGGTATATTTTTTGTCAGTATCAAGCTCCTGATACGGGGGCTTGGGCCCGGAGTATTTATAGTTCGTCTCGCCGTCCCACGGATGTTTAGCTGTGCCGTCTCCGCCGGAATACTCATACCATGAATGAGTTACATATTCTGTTACCTTCTTGTGGTCAACAGGGAGAACTTTAGAAAGATCCTTGTTGAGAATGATCCCGCGCGGCAGCCAGAGGTTTGCAGAATTTGTAACTGTATCATTCGGGAACTCTCCATAGGATAGAAAGTTTCCCACGCCGGCACCGTGGCCTGCCCAGTCGAGGTAGAATGGCGCGACAGCAAGTATGTCAGGAATATAGACCTTCTCTACAAAATCCTTTGCCTTCTGGGCAATGCCTTGCATAAAGGCGATGCTCCCCGCGTTCAACGCGTTCTGGCTGTTCGGGTCTACGGGGATGGACATTCCGCCTACAATATAAGTCTGAGCATGCGGGTTCTTAGCTCCAAGCAGTGCCTGCATCCTGATGACGTCCCTCTGCCAGTCAAGCGCCTCAAGATAATGGGCAACAGCCATTAGGTTGGCTTCAGCCGGAAGCTTATACGCTGGATGCCCCCAGTAACCATTGGCAAACGGGCCGAGCTGGCCGTTCTCAACAAAGGCCTTCAGCTTGTTCTTGATGCCAGTAAAATAATCAGTGCTTGATTTGTCCCAATCAGAGATAGACTGGGCCAGCGCTGAAGTCTTTGCCGGGTCGGCGCTTAACGCGCTTACGATATCAACCCAGTCAAGGGCATGAAGGTGGTAAAAATGGATTACATGGTCCTGTACATACTGAATGCCTGATATAAGGTTTCTTATAATTCTTGCGTTGTCAGGAATTGTGATGCCAAGGGCATCTTCGACCGCTCTCACCGAGGCGGTTGCGTGAACCGTAGTTCAGACGCCTCATATTCGCTGCGTAAACGCCCAAGCCTCCCTCGGGTCTCTGCCATTAAGTATGAGTTCTATCCCCCTGAACATCGTGCTTGAACTCCAGGCATCAACGACCTTTCCGTTCTCTACCTGTGCTTCTATCCTGAGGTGTCCTTCTATCCTTGTTATCGGGTCAACAACTATTTTCTTAGCCAATGCCAGTCACCCCCTTCTTATATATTATTTATCTTCTTCTTCTTTCTTTTTTGGAGATATTGCCCTTGCAATTCCATGGGCTGCTATACCGGCAGCCGTTGCAACAGCAAGCCCTGCGCCGATCTTGTCCGCGGTACTCTCAATGCCAAAACCGGGGACATTCGGAAGCCTCTTGTAGAAAGGCGTCATCGTATCCCAGAAATGCGGCTCGGAACATCCCAGGCAGCCATGGCCGCCTTGCACAGGCCAGCTTGTTCCTTCATTGTATTTGACAGTAGGACAGTTATGGAATGTTTCAGGCCCTTTACAACCCATCTCATATAGGCACCATCCTTGCCTTGCCCCTTCATCTCCCCACTGCCTTACAAACTGTCCCGCATCGAAATGCGACCTTCTCTCACAGTTGTCGTGTATCCTCTTGCCGAATGCAAAATACGGCCTTCCAAGCTTATCCATATTTGGGAGTGCACCGAATGTAAGGTAGTGTACAAGAGTTGCCGTTATATTTTCGGCATTGACAGGGCATCCGGGGAGATTTATAACTGTGGCGTTAGGCACAGCCTCTTTAACGCCTACCGCTCCCGTGGGATTAGGCTTTGCCGCCGGTATGCCTCCGTAAGTAGCGCATGTGCCCACGGCTATTGTCGCAAGCGCGTTGCCGCAGACCTCTCTGGCGATATCAACAGCAGTCCTGCCGCCAACACAGCAGTAAACACCGTCATCTTTAAGGGGGATTGATCCCTCCACAACAACAAAATAATTCCCTTTATTGTTCTTCACCACATCCATGAGCGACTTCTCCGCCTGAAATCCGGAAGGAGACATGATAGTTTCATGATAATCAACTGAAAAGATATCCAAGACGATCTGCCCCACAGTTGGACTTGTTGCCCTTAACAGCGCTTCGGTATCTCCCGCGCAGTCCTGGTATTCAAGCCAGACGATAATCGGTTTTTTGCCGGTTACAGCCTCGGCTATCTTTGGAATGAATGATGCAGGCAGAGACAGAAGCGCGGCCATTCCGGTGCAGAACTTCATAAAGTCACGGCGGGATACTCCTTTGCGGGCTAACTCGTCAAGCTTTTCAGACATCTCAGGCAGGATGTTTTCATCAAATAATCCCATAATGCCCCCTTTATTTATGTCTTTTCTTTAATCACTTAACAAATATATTAAATCAAAATTATCACAATTGGCCGTATATGTCAAGCAAATGTATAGTCAGCAATTGTATAGTGCCAGGCGGACTTTTAAAAATCTTTATTTATTCGGGAGAGTTTTTCTGAAGGCTTCCCAAACAAAAAACCCTGGCCATATTTTACATTAAGCTCTTTCAGTTTTTCGTACTCTTTTTTGGTCTCAATGCCCTCGGCAACAACCTCCGAACCAATGCTCGCCGCAAGGTTTACCAGCGCCTTCACTATCTCCTGTTTCATGAAGCTTTTATCAATATCACGCGTAAAAGACATATCAATCTTCAAATAGCCGGGATGTAGTTCCATTATCCTCTCAAGACCGGAATGACCGGTACCCAAATCATCCCCGGCATGTACAATGCCGAGGTCGGTATAATCCTTCAGAGATTTTCTGAATAGGGAGTAGTTGTCAATAGCAAGTTTTTCGCTTATCTCAAAGACAACGTTCTCCGGCTTAAGCTTAAGGTCTTTCAGCAGTTCTTTCAGATATATACCCCGGAACTCTGTATCATGGATTGTCATGCTAAGCGTGTTAATAAAGATCTTTTTGTTCGTTTTAATCTTGCGTGAACTTTCAAGCGCCTTATGCCTGCAGAGCCTGTCTAATTCAAAAGAGAGACCGCATTCGGAAGCCGCGAGGAAGAGCAGAAGAGGATTGAAAAATTCCGTCTCTTTAGGCCCTCTGGATAATGCTTCATAACCTATAATTGTCAGATCTTTCAAATTAACAATAGGTTGAAAGAAAGTGCTCACATTCTTCTCAATGATAATCTTTTGCAGAAAATACCTGCTAATAAAATGCCGTTTAACAATAGAGAACTCGCCCATTTTTTTGGCATTGCTTATCAATTGTGTTATAAGGCGCATATTGCTGACCATCGGGTTCATAAGTTCAAGAGCATATCCTATAGTTGCCCTTGAATATCCTTTCAGATAAGGATAAAGCAGATTAAAGACCTCATCTTCCAGCTTAATCCTGATTCTTTCAGCAATCCTTTCTAAATGATACAGAAGCTGTGTGGTCTTTTCGCGCGGGGATGACAAAAATATGACAAAAGTATCAATATCATAAAGATCCAGCACAAAAACATCCTTCCCTCTCAGTTCTTTCTTTTTGATAGCCTTAAGCTTCTGGGTGATACGGGTAAGGATATCAATATAAACATTGCTTCCGTAAAGATGTTCGATCTTAACAATATCCTCAAATTTGACTGTGATACAGGCTAAGTAACGTGATTTCAGAAGCTGACCTTCGATCTTTTCATACTCTTTAATCACAGTGGGCAGAGACAGGCTCTTGTTGAAGTAAAAATTTTCATAAATGGAGACAGAGACCTTTGATTGTTTATTTATAACCTTGGATGCCATAATTCCTCCTGAATTGTAGAAAACGGATATGAGATTATACAAAATCTAAATAATTTTATCGCTAATGAATTTATTGTTGGCTGAACAATTTCATAGCCCGGTTCAAATTTCTCATGTTGCATTGATTTAAAAAAATAGCAGAGCATTGCAGAGATTATCATATTTTTGTTATCATTTCTTGAAAAATGGAATTTAAAAATCAGAATATCACGAATAATACGGGAGGTATTATGAAAAAAAGAACAATGTTGGCGCTTCTGTTATCATCTCTAATCTTCTTTTACGGCTGCGCAGCCGTGTTGCTGGGAGTAGGCGCCGGAGTTGGAATAGGGGCTTATAAATATGTGGAGGGCAACTTGAGCAGAGAATATCCCGTTGCATACACAAAGGCATGGGATGCGTCAAATACTGCGCTGGCAAACCTTAAGATAGGCGTAACAAACAGTCTCAATAACGGGACAAAAGGGACGATAGAAGCAGTGCAAAAAGACGGAGCAAAGGTTGTTCTGAATTTGAAGGATAAAGGTCAGAATGTTACGTCTATTTCAGTCAGAGCCGGCATATTGGGCGATCGCAAGTCAGCCGAAAGAATTCATAATGCAATTGCTTCAGAGGCAGGATTGTAGGTATTCGATATTAAAAATCTGTAACAACCGACAAGTCTGACATCCGCGACTTAATTTTTTTAACAGCTGCTTTGACTCCCTTTTTTCTCAGAGTTCTGAATAGATCTTCAGATGCAAGTGATTTGAGAAATTTCTCCCGATCCACGCTGTTTTTTATCTTATTCATTGCCTGTTTGCGAATGCTTTCAACAAACTTAAGATAATCTGAAAACTCAGAACCGTAGATTTCCTCAAGCTCTTTGCGGATGGCTTTTGAGAGCGCCGGGCTGCAGCCCTCCGTGGATATGGCAATAGTTAAATGTCCGCGATTTACAATAGATGGTAGGATAAAGTTACCCATTGACGGTGTATCAACCACATTAATAAGCCGCGGCAAATCTTTCGAATCAGCCTCTACTCGGTTGTTTGTCTGCCTGGATGAAGTGGCTGCTATAACAATAAAGGCATCTCTAACGTCGCCTTGCCTGTACTCTCTTTTTATGTGAGTGGCCAATCCCAGCTTCTTATACTTTTCAAGCGTCTTTGTTATAGCAGGGCTTATAATCTTTACCAAAGCCCCTGCCTTTAAAAGAGCAATGGCTTTTCGCTCTGCAACTCTGCCGCCCCCAACTACAACGGCCTTTACCCCTTTCAGATTAAGAAAGACAGGATAATATTTCATCTGTTTCATCATATGAAATTCAGACTGGCTCTTGCGGAAAACGTCCTGTATCTACTTCTTTTCCTTTAAGGAAACAAGAAGTTCTCTTGCTTGCTGGGAGAGTTTAATAGTGGGAAATTTCTCATTAAGTGTGGTTAAGGCATCAATCGCTTTCTCTTTATCTCCTGTTTCCTTATAGGCAAGGCCGAGGGAATAAAGCGCTTCCGATTCAGTGCTTGAATCAGGATAAAGCTTCAGCAGGTTGATAAAACGTTCCACAGCCGCTGTATATGAGCCTTTCTGTAAATAAAATTTCCCTACATATAATTCATATTCTGCAAGTGTGTCTTTGCATATTTTTATCCGCTTATCGGTAATCTCCATATATGGATTTCTCGGATACTGCTTCTGAAGTTTTTCAAATTCAGTTAATGCGAGTTTTGCCAGCGAATAGCTTGTGTCAGCGCCGCTTATTCTTTTGTAATAACTCATTGCAACCTGATACTGAGCATAAGGGGCATACTTGTGATATGTATGAAGATCCAGAAATGCTTCATACTGGCCTACTGCTTCCTCATATTCTCCTTCTTCAAAGTACGTATCGCCAATTCGTATCTGGGCAAGGGCTGCATACTCTTTTGATGTGTCCCGCGCTTTAACATCCGCAAGTATCTCCCTTGCTTTTTCGTAGTCCTTCTTCTTTATCTTTTCATTGACCTCTTCAAAACGCGCTCCGGCATCATAGAGCGACGTATCTTTTATCACTGCCTTTTTAGAAGAACAGGCAAAGAAAAAAACCATGACAAAAAGAGAAGCGAGAAGCTGTTTGAGAATATTATTGTATTGTTGTTTTTCCGGCATTTGTCCCCTTTATTCCGTAATTTTGTTGTTAATTGTAGCTCAAAGATATAACCTAAATCAAACAGTCTAAAAATCTACTTTAAATTTAGTATGATGATTTGTTATAGTATTACTCGTTAAATAATCCCGGGCGGATAGCTCAGCTGGGAGAGCGCAGCCCTTACAAGGCTGATGTCACAGGTTCGATCCCTGTTCCGCCTACCATTTACAAATTAACGAGTAAGAAGCAGGAAAATATTTCTGGGTTTCTCATTTTTTACTTCTTACTTACCGTTTATCATTTTTATGGGGTGGTAGTTCAGTCCGGTTAGAACGCCTGCCTGTCACGCAGGAGGTCGCGGGTTCGAGTCCCGTCCACCCCGCCATATTTCTGATATAGTTAAGACAGATGGCGAACAAGCGTCAGATAAGTAAACGTCATACCAAAAGGCTGCCGGTTGTCTTTTCAAGCGGTGAGTCGGAGTTCATCGGCACCACCTCCAATCTCTCATTGACCGGTCTATTCATAAGAACAAAAAAGGCCTTTAGTCCCGGAACACTTCTGAAGATTGTTCTGGAATTAGACAAAGACCAAAAAATAAATCTTGAAGGCGAAGTTGCATGGTCCCTTAAAACCGGTCTTATAGATTTCAAAAACGGTATGGGAGTTAAACTCAAGAATATACCGCAGATGTATGAAGATTTTGTAAAACAAGAGACTTCCTTAAAAGAGGCCCACTGAAATTCAGAATACACCAGTTGTGTTCTCTATGATTTATCCCCAAAAAGCCCTGTGCTTAAATACCTGTCCCCGCGGTCAGGGAATATAACAACAACTTTTTTGCCTTTGCCGAGTCTTCCTGCTACCTTCAAGGCTGCCCACATAGCAGCGCCCGAAGAAATTCCGGCAAGTATCCCCTCTTCCTTTGCAATCCGTCTTGACATTTCCGCTGCATCATAATCGCTTACAGTTATAACTTCATCATAGATTTTAGTATTCAAAACCCCGGGATAAAACCCGGCACCTATGCCCGCTATCTTATGCGGACCCGGCTTGTCTCCTGAAAGCACAGCAGAGCCTGCCGGCTCAACAGCGGATATCCATGTATCGCCCTTTTCAGATTTCAAGACTTCTCCAACCCCTGTAATCGTCCCTCCGGTGCCGACACCTGCAACGAAGCCGTCAACGCCGGATTTAAAAACATTCAATATCTCGACGGCTGTTGTCTTCCTGTGAATCTCAGGATTAGCAGGGTTTTCAAACTGCATCGGCATAAAATATTCAGGGTTCTCTCTGTATATTATCTCCGCTTCTTCAACCGCTCCTAACATCCCCTTTGATCCTGGGGTCAGAACAACTTCGGCTCCGTAGGCCTGAAATATCTGCCGCCTCTCAAGCGACATCGTCTCGGACATCGTCAGGATAAGCCTGTACCCTTTAACCGCCGCCACCATAGCAAGCCCTATTCCGGTATTTCCGCTTGTCGGCTCTATAACTGTCCCTCCGGGTTTTAATCTCCCGTCCCTCTCCGCGTCTTCAATCATGGAAAGTGCAATCCTGTCCTTGACAGAGCCTCCGGGATTACAGCCTTCAAGCTTCGCCCATATCTCCGCTGAATCATTATCAGGTATATGATTCAGTCTAAGAACCGGCGTGTTGCCAATAAGATCAAGGATGTTTTTGTAAGGATTCATGCGTGAATTATAGCACAAGCAAACAGGATTACTATTGCTTCGATTTTGATTTAAGCATCGCTTTCGCATGCTTCATTGAAGCATCTGAGATATTGCCGCTCAGCATCCGGGCGATCTCTTCGGTCCTCTCCTCTTTCTCTATCTCTCTTATCTCAACCACTGTCCTCTTGCCCTTAACCGTCTTTTCGATCTTTAAATGCCTGTCAGCATAGGATGCAATTTGCGGCAGGTGAGTTATGCATATGACTTGATGGCTTGCCGAGAGATTCTTCAGCCTCTGTCCCACAGCCTCGGCAGCTATGCCGCCGATGCCCGCGTCTATCTCGTCAAAGACAAGGACAGGGATTCTGTCTCCTTTGGAGAGAGTCCCCTTAAGAGCGAGCATTACCCTTGAAAGTTCGCCGCCTGATGCTATCTTTGACAAGGGCTTAAGTTCTTCACCGATATTAGGGGATATGAGAAATTCAATGCTGTCAACGCCGTTTTGCGTTGCCTTAAGTCCGTCTGTTGTATCATCTCCCGTTTCCCGTGAGAAAATAATTGAGAATTTTGTATCGGGCATTGAGAGCTTTGAGAGTTCGGCTACGATCATCGGTTCTATCTTCTTTGCAACCTGCTCCCTCTTTTTTGAAAGCCGTGATGCCTTTTCAGTTAACGCCTCTTTAAGCCCGGCAAGCTCCTCCTTCAGACCGCCTAACATCTCTTCAGAGCGCTCCAGTTCATTAAATTCTTTTTCAGCCTCATCTTTGAAATCAAGGATAGCCTTGATATTTTCGCCGTATTTCCTCTTGAATCCCTTAATTAGTTCAAGCCTGTCATGAACTGCATCAAGCCTCTCCGGGCTGAAGTTCAGGCTATCCTTATAATCCCTTAGAAAGTATGCGGTCTCCTCCAGCAGAGGAATAGCTTCTTCCAGCGATTTAACAGAATCGTTAGCCTTAGGGTCAATATCTGAGATTGACTTGAGGCTGCCGAGTATTCTTGATAGATTTGCGATGCATGATGATTCCGAAGAGTAAAGGGAATCATAAGAGTGATTGGCAAGCTCTGTAAGGCGGACAGAATTGCTTAATACCTTAAGCTCATCCGTGAGGCTCTCTTCTTCACCGTTCTGAAGGTCAGCCGCATTTATCTCATTTATCTGAAACTTGAGCATGTCAAGTCTCTGGGCTCGTTCCTTCTCTTTCATGTCAAGCTCAGCAATCCGGCGTTTTAAATTCTTCAGCTTCTCATAAACGCTCTTTACCTCCTCTCTCTCAGGAAGAAGTCCGCCGTACTCATCCAGCATTGCAAGCTGAATATCTTGAGAAAGGAGCGACTGGTGCTCATACTGTCCATGAACATCTATGATACTCCTGCTTACATCGGAGAGTGTCTGGATGTTCACCATTGAACCGTTTATATACGCCCTGCTCTTGCCCTGAGATGAGACGAGTCTCTTCATAATGATACCGTCTTCAATCTCAATCCCGGCATCATGCAAAGGTCCGTATATTGACTGATTTGAAAGTTTGGGAGGGGGATCGAAGAGCGCCTCAACAACCGCCTCTTTTTCACCGCTTCTGATAAGCTCGCCTGCTGCCCTTTCTCCAAGGGCAAGTGCTAAAGCATTTACTATTATGGACTTGCCGGCGCCTGTCTCGCCTGTCAGAACATTAAACCCTTTACCGAACTCTATTGAAGCATCATCTATTATGGCGAGGTTTCTGATATGGAGCTCACGGAGCATATTGATATATAAATCTCAACCGCTGATAGTCAAACGGCCTTTAGGGCTTGATGATTGCAAAGCCTGTATTTATCGTCCGCCGTATGAATGGAGTCCTGAGAGAAAGAGGTTTACCCCGAGATAAGTAAAGACCACGCCTATAAAGCCTATAAGTGCGAGCACCGATACTTTTTTACCTCTCCAACCGCCCACAAAACGTGCATGAAGATAACCGGCGTAAATGAACCATGTTATAAGCGACCATGTCTCTTTCGGGTCCCAGCTCCAGTATGTTCCCCATGCGCTGTTGGCCCATATTGCGCCCATTAGGAGACCCCCAATTGTAAAGAGAGGAAAACCTATGGCGATACTTTTATACTCTATCTCTTCAAGCATAATCTTTGTAATTGAGAGACCTTCTAAAATCTTCCTTAGTCCATGCCCATACCGCCAAAGAGCGAGAATGAATACCGCTGATATGATCCAGCTAAATACAGCAATAACGCCTGATGAGCTTCTAAAAGTGGCTTTAAGAAAATAGCTGCGGATAAAATCTCCCTGTGCAGATGTTGACATGTTCAGATAGTCAATGCCCATCGCGATAAGGACTATAAGAAAAACGCCTACGGCAATGCTCCAGAAGATATACGCCTTTTCACTTCTTGATTCAGAGGCCATAGCAATATATGCCACTGCCGCCGCAAAGGAAACGGCAAAAGCCGCATATCCGATAAAACTCAGGAATACGTGAAAAAGCAGCCAGTTTGACTGAAGCGCAGGGATAAGCGGCTCAATATCCGTTGACATGCCTGATACATCAATGAATGCAAGCGCAAGGGCTGCCACAGGCATGGCAAAAGCGCCTAACGAACGGTTTTTATACTTAAACTCCATTATCAGATAAATAAGCACGAGGCACCAGACAAAGAATATCATGGACTCATACATGTTCCTGAGAGGCGCGCCCCTTAAAACCGACTCAATAAATGTTGTGGAAGGCGCAGACGCAACCCATATATTAAAAGAATCAACCCACCTTAAAAGCAACGCCCCTGTCTGGCACAGAAAACCGAATACCGTTATTGATGTGGCTGTTACCGCAACAGCATTATTTCTGAAAGCTATATAGCTGACATAAACCGCCATTGCTATAAAATATGCGAATGTTGATATGCCGAATAGAGTTGAACTGTCCATTTTTTTTACTCCTTATATCTAACTGTTCAATTTTTTTTAAGCCTTCCCTCTATAGCCGCGGTTGCTCTGGATAACATATGCTCTACCTGTCTCTCAAGAGCCAGCCTGTTTTTGCTTGCAGAGCCTCCGATATTAACCTTTACAGAGCCTTTTCCAACAGGAGCAATCCTTATCCATATCTTCTTATGGCTCAAAAAGAAGGCAGCATAAAGGCCGAGCACCATAACAATAGAGGCTATATATATGATAATGACACCGGGATCCTTTGAAACCTGAAGTCCTGTATATTCAACACCCCAGTAATCCAGAAATTCAACCTTAAGACCCGCATCTTTTATAATCCCTGTTTCAGGGTAGCGCTTGAGAATCCATCCCGTAAAACCATCCGAGCCTTCCATATCAAACCTTATAGATACGGCCGGATTAATCAACGAATCAGAATAAGTGGTTAGCGCGCCTGACTGCGGGTCTCTGCCGAGAGCCGGTGAAAAGTCCATGATAGTCCCCTTTATTTTCTGTCCCGGAATCTCAAATGATTCACCTTGCTTAAGACGCAGTGTTTCTTCAAGTCCGCGATCATTTGAGACCTTCAGAACAAAGATACCGACTGCGTCCGGCACTATGCCGTAACTTGATTGATAGAAGGTGATGCCTTTGTATGTAAGAGGGTTGTTGACTTCTATAACCTTCTTCAAAACCTCTTTGCCGTTCTCTAATATTACAAGTTCGCTGGAGAACTCCTGCGGAGCGTCCGCCCCTTTGTAATAGTCCGTCTTATACCAGTTGCAGGCTATTGAAAAATCTAAAGGTACCTGCTCGCCGGTGCGTGAATAAACAACATCTGAGGAACTCCCTTCAGGGAGGTTTAAAGATCCGTCGAACCCGAACCTGGCTCCGATAATAGCCCCGACAAATATGAGGAGAATGCTCAAGTGCACCACATATACGCCAAGACGTGAATAAGCCCCCTTCTCCGAATAAAGCTGAACTCCGTCTTCTTGAACAGCCTCTTTAACATCATATTTTGACGTCCTGAACGCATTCAAAAATTCATCCCTGGCAGTATCCAGACTTACTTTCAGCGTAACTTCCTTCTTGACTGGAAGTGTCTCTAAAACATTCTTGGCCATAGGCTTGACAGGTGTTTTGACGAGCTTCCAGGTCCTTGGGATCTTTTCAAGAGAACAGACCGTAAGATTGACGCAGAAGAGAACCAGGAGCAAAACAAACCACCATGAATGGTACATATCCATGAAGTCGAGCTTCAAGAATGCATTGTAAACTGCGGGCGCTGTATTATCCCCGAAAATCTTCCCGAGAAACTGAATTGCCTTTGGGGACTCCTGCGGGACAACAGTCCCTATAATTGATGTGACAGCTAACAAAAAGAGGAGAACAATTGCGAGCTTAACAGAAGCAAAGAAACCCCATATTCCATCAAATATATTTACCTGTTCTTTATTTTCCAAAAATTACCTCCACGTGATTTTTAAATTAGCATTTAAATTGTGCTTAAGTCAATAACGATACCGCCGATTATATATCTAATAAGGCGCATGACAATGTTATTCGTTATTTTACTGAAAAATGTGATAAACTTTTATTCGGAGGGACCACTTGAAGGCATTACTTGCCATTATTCTTATATTATCAACAGTTCTTATTCACCATTCCGCGTTTTCTAAACAGGCAGCAACCATTGACGAACTTGCTGAGATGTACGATATAAAGCGCTGCGCGGAATGCCATCCCGATAAATACGAAGACTGGAAGACCTCGACAATGGGAAATTCAGTTATTGACCCTCGTGTGCTCAGAGGCATGAGGTCTTTCATCAGATTAGCTCTCGATGAAGAAAAGACGTTGACGAGGAAAGACCTTACCATATGTCTGAACTGTCATATCCCGCAGATAAAAGACGCTGCCCCTGAACTAATCATTCACATCGGCGATCTCATACTTACTGCGGTAGAAGATAAGGATGAGGAAAAGAAAGAGGCCGCGAAGAAAGAACTGTCAAAACTTAACCTTAACTGCCTCGGATGTCATAATCTAAAGGCGACCGGTTTTAAAGTGACCCCGGAAGAGAAGGTTATTTACGGGCCTGATGAAATAAAAGATGATCCGCATGCAGCTATTGGTTTCCGCACAAAGAAATCTGATCTGCTGCCGACCTCTGAAATGTGCGCTCAATGCCATCACTGCCCTCCTGATGTTCCTTGGAAGGACTGCCCTACACTTTACACTACTTATGTGGAAGATTTTCTACATAAAGGGCGCAAGGAAACCTGTCAGGACTGCCACATGAAGGGGAGTGAAGCAGTCCATAAGTTTTTAGGGCCGAAGGACCTTGACTTCCTGAGGTCTTCAGTTGACATATTTTTAAGCGCAAGAGCAGCACGATATATTGATATGTACGAAGACCGGAAGATGCAGGCTCTATTTATAAAAGTTGCATTGACGAACAAGGCTGGACATGTGATACCTCACGGCTGCGCAATGATGCCTAAAATCATTTCCGAGGTTCGTGTAACAGATCAGGACGGCAAGGAAGTTTTCTCCAATCATAAAGAGTATTCCGTAGGCGACCTCTACTTCAAGGGCGGTAAGCAGGTGGCAATGGCCGAGTGGGATGTTACGGCAACAGAGCATTTTGATTTAGGCCTGAAACCTGATGAACCCGCAACCAGCACCTTTGTTGTTCCTCTTAAAGCCGATACAACATACGTATCAGTAGAAGCGGAAGTTAAATACCTTTACACGCGTGATGAAATCTTCTCCATTGGAAAGGTTGTCCAGAAAGTTTCTGTGGGGGATTAGAGTTCCCGGTTATACTTTTAGCTGGTAATTACTAATTGAAGCTTATTAAGCTCCCTTCTTGTTTTATTTACCTCTTTCCCTAATTTTAACAGAAAAAAGGACACACTCACATTAACTCTCACTCTCAAAAACTGAGAGACCAGCAGGTCTTCACATCCAACCATGCCCCTTTTTTGTGATGGGGAGAAAAGAGGTTGAGGTTTAAATATCTATGGTCAATTCGTGTCCCGGAGAGCATCCCTATTTTTTCTATTTATGGTTTTTATTCTTTCTCAAGATTATCAAGAATCGTCTTCACATCAGCGTAAAAATAGTGTGACGGTTTCGCAGACATGATTGGTTTGTACGCTGACTTAGCTCGTTCATTCTTGTTGTATTCAAATCGAAATTTTAGTGAATGATAGAACGTCTCATCGAGATAGAGTTCAGAAGGAGGGTGAACGCCGTTCTTTATCGCTTCACGAGTTGATTTGTCGATTGATAAGAGTTGAGCGAATGGGACACCTAAACTGTTTAGTGAAATATGATTTCTAGTATCGGATATATGTAACAAGTCATCATCGTAATATTCGTTGTAGCCTTGGGTGAGAATGGTATAGCAGTTCAACCCAATCGTTTCTCGATAAATTGAGACTCCTGAAAAAGTCATTTAGAGATTTTCAGTTTTTCCATGCCGGATTTTTTAAAATCCGTCTTCTGTTTTTATAAGTCTATCGTTATTTCCTGTTTTTACTTAAACTTTCTTGCCTTGTTACGATTTTTT
>JACRPZ010000060.1 GCA_016222905.1 Nitrospirota bacterium | reverse complement strand
CAAAAAATCGTAACAAGGCAAGAAAGTTTAAGTAAAAACAGGAAATAACGATAGACTTATAAAAACAGAAGACGGATTTTAAAAAATCCGGCATGGAAAAACTGAAAATCTCTAAATGACTTTTTCAGGAGTCTCAAGTTGGATCTGCTATTACAAGCATTCAAGAAACCAGAGACAATGAAAATCAAAAACAAAAGAAGATATTAGAAGATAATGAAATGAGACGTAAGTTCTATATTGATTATGGCACAGCGTGCATAAAACAACCCTCTAAAAGTTATATGGGAATATGGTCTGGACCTCAATGTGATCTTACTATTGAAATTGACGGGAAGAGTTTTATTGCAAAAGGAAGTTATCAGAAGAAGGAGACCTCACATATTGGCATAGGCGTTCCGTATGCGGGACATCCAATAAATTCAGAAGAAAAGATTGTAAAAGTAAATGTTCGTTATGAAGGTGTCATAACTGGTCATGGAATTGAATTTAAGCTGTATATTGAAGATGAAGGAAAGAGAATGAGGTCTTCTTTGCTAACAGCCTTACCTTTCATTGGCCCGTCAAAAGAAGGGCTAATGATTATTACTGACAACATGCAACAAATTAAAGTATATGAAAAGGGAACTAAAGAGACAGAAAAATTTTATGCATTGCGTAGGAAGTAAAGTATGAGCCCGGCACACGCGTGTCCAATGACTCTGAAACTACGCCCTTCGTGACGATGGTATGGGCTACTTATGAGAAAATCAGACCGATATAAAACAGCGCATTTAATTGAAGACCAGTTCGAGCCTAGGTCTCGTGGCTTGGTGCTAAAAAACCTTCTTCAGATAAAGCGCAAACGTGAGATGGACGTTATCGAGGCTGAACGTTACGCCCTTGTGCAACCAAAACTCATGGGCATGTTCACGAAAGAGCATTGCTTTACCACTGAGGATGTTTGCGAAATTCACCGGTTATGGCTCGGTGAAATATATACTTGGGCAGGACAGTATCGTCAAGTGAATGTCTCAAAAGACGATTTTGATTTTGCTATGGCACGTTATATCCCAAAGTTGATGCAAGAATTTGAAAAGGGGCCTCTCAAGAAATATACGCCTTGCACGTTCTCTACTGACGAGGAAATCATTACAGCACTGGCTGTTGTCCATACAGAACTTATGCTAATCCATCCTTTTCGGGAAGGAAATGGTCGGGTAGGAAGATTATTTTCCGTGTTGATGGCATTTCAGGCAGGGCTGCCCGGTCTTGATTTTATGGGGCTTCGCGGGAAGAAGAGAAAAGAATACTTTGCTGCTGTTCAGTCTGGATTAGATCGTGATTACGAGCCTATGAAAAAGGTTTTCAGGGCCGTGCTTTCCCGGACGAGACGCACGCAGGCGCAGCGCTTACGGCCGTTTTAGTCTTAGCGACATTTTTCATGGCTTGCTCGGCAGCTACATGGACACCCTCAACAGACGAGGAAGATACCGTCACAGTCTCAATGATTTGTATACGTATATCCGGGTCTTTCAGGAAAGGGTTGGTTTCAAGCAATGACTTTTTGGACATGTAATATTATACCATTTGTCTTCTCTCTCTTGCTTTAACAATCCTCAAAAATATATCCTAATCTCATGTCATACGTAATAGCATTTGCAGGTAAAGGCGGGACAGGCAAGACAACGATCGCAGGCCTCACAATAAGATACCTCGTAGAAAAAAGAGGAAAGCCTGTCCTTGCGGTTGACGCTGACAGCAATGCATGCCTTAATGAAGCGCTCGGAGTGCATGTGCACGCGACAATAGGAGACCTGCGCGAAGAGTCTCTTGAAACAATCCGTTCAGGCGCCAGTCGTCCCGGCGGAATGAGCTCTGAACAGCTCTTTGATTATCAGGTCCAGCAGTCCATAATCGAATCAAAGGGTTTTGATCTTCTTGTGATGGGAAGACCTGAAGGCCCCGGATGTTATTGCGCTGCCAACAACATAATCAGAAAATACACCGATAAACTGTCTGATGATTATAATTATGTTGTGCTGGACAATGAGGCAGGCATGGAACATATGAGCAGGAGAACCACACATAAAGTTGACCTCCTCTTTATTATCAGCGATCCCACGAAGAAAGGCATTCAGACCGCAAAGCGGATAAACAGCCTGATTGACGACCTTAAGCTTGAGATTGCTAAACGTATTCTGATAGTGAACAGGGTAACGGAGACTGATTTAACTGATGTTGAGAATATGATAAAAGAGATAGACTTTCCTGTTAAGAATGTCTTCAATGTACCACAGGACGAAAATATCGCCCGGCTTGATCTCACTGGAAAGCCGGTCTTTGATCTGCCTGCTGATTCAAAAGCTGTAAAGGGAATTTTCGGAATTTTAGACAAACTTAACATTCCTTAACTATACACGGCGACATAAGTACCAGACAGTTTGTCATTCCGGCTTGCCCATAATCTATCTGTAGAAAAAGGAATCCCGACGCGCTTCGCTTGCGGGAATGACATGAGCCCACCCTCCCCTTTGTCCCCTCCCCTCAAGGGAGGGGAATTGAAGTAGTTTCCTCGCCCCTTGGGGGAGAGGGTGAGGGAGAGGGGTATTTTTGGGTCAACATTTCCATTTAAGCTTTTATTTAAAATTCTTATTTTTAAATTAACTCCTTAATAAAACGCCTTTTTCTATGTTAAAGTGAAAAGCTTTTTAAGACGCATCTCTTGTTTAAATCCTCTACCAGCTAAAAATAGTTCCTAAAGGAGACAAAAGGAATGATAATTATAGGTGAAAAGATAAGCATTATAGCCAAAAAGGTGAGGGAAGCGATGAACAGCCGTGATCCCAAGCCTATTCAGGAGCTTGCAGAAGCGCAGTGGAAAGCCGGAGCGCATTTTATTGATGTCAATATAGGACCTGCTGAAGAGAAAGGCGGAGAGCTGATGACATGGATGGTGGAGAGCATACAGAAGACAGTCCAGGCGCCGCTCTGCCTCGATACCACCAACGCCGCGGCGCTGGAGGCCGGACTGAAAGCGCACAATAATGCATGGGGCAGGCCGCTGATCAATTCCACTTCGAACGAGCCTGACAGGTTTATCATGCTTGAATTAGCCGCAAAATATAACGCCCTCTGCATAGCGCTTACATTAGGCAAAGGCAGTCTGCCTGCTGACGCTGAGGAGAGATGCGGTATTGCCGCTGAGATCATGGGAAGGGCAGCGGAATATGGCGTGCCCATGGAGGACCTCTATCTTGATCCCCTGATCCTTCAGGTCTGCACCATGCAGGACCAGGCGCAGCATGCAATTAAAGCTGTAAAGATGTTCCAGGAATTAAATGACCCGCCGATGAAGACAGTGGTAGGTTTAAGCAACATCTCAAACGGCGTCCCAAAAGATATGAGAAGCCTGATTGACAGGGTTTATTTAACGCTCCTGATGTATGAAGGGCTTACTGCGGCAATAGCCAACCCTCTTGATAAAGAGCTTATGGACGTAGTCAAGACAACAGAAGTGTTTATGGGAAAAACACTCTACGCTCACTCGTATTTAGAGATGTAAAAAAACAAGCGTTTAGGAGGAATTATATGTCATTTGTAGCTCCAAAAGAGACTTATAACGGCAAAGTGCTCGGCCTTGACTTTGGCAAAGGCGATAAGGCGGTAGCAATAGGCGGTGAAAGCTCCCTGCCCTTTCTCTCATTTGAAGGAACTATTCCGAACAAGCCTGTTATCGCGTATGAGATACAGGATATAGCGCCGGATGACTGGCCTGAGTCTGTTAAAGAGCCATATAAAGATGTCAGCAATGACCCTGTCACATGGGCAAGGCACTGTCAGGACAAACTTAACGCAAAGGCCATAGCATTAAGGCTGGTAAGCACGCACCCTGACAGAGGCGATCGTTCTGCCGCAGATGCGGCAAAGACAGTGAAAGATGTATTGGCGGCAATCAATGTGCCTCTTATAATTCTCGGTTCAAATCATATTGAAAAAGATGCATCCGTAATTGTCGCGGCAGCAGAGGCTGCAAGCGGATACAACTGCGTCATAGGCAAAGCTCAAGAGGGAAATTACAAGACAATTGTAGCGGCTGCTTTGGCTCATAATCATAAATTAATAGCGATGTCCGAGCTTGATATTAACCTTGCAAAGCAGTTGAACATCCTGATAACACAGATGGGGTTTGACAAGTCAAGGCTTATCACAGATCCTATGTGCTCCGCACTCGGTTACGGACTGGAGTACACATACTCGGTTATGGAGAGGATCAGGCTTGCCGGACTGATGCAGAATGACGCAACCATGCAGCCTCCGATAGTCGGCGACGTGGGCATAAATGTATGGAAGACAAAAGAGACGTCTGCTTCAGAGACGGATGTGCCGGGATGGGGAAGACTTGAGGAGAGAGGCATTGCATGGGAGACGGTGACATCTACATCAATGCTTATGGCGGGAACTAACCTGCTGATAATGAGGCATCCGAAGGCTGTTGAGACAATTGAAAAAGTGATCGGTGAACTCAGCTAATTAAACGGCTTGAATAATAATTATTTTGGAGGTAAATAAATGGCTTTGACAGGTATCCAGATATTTAAACTTCTTCCCAAGACAAACTGCAAAAAGTGCGGGTTTCCAACATGCCTTGCGTTTGCAATGAAGCTTGCCCAGAGCGGCGTTGATATATCGAAGTGCCCTGATATTTCCGAGGAAGCAAAGAAATCCTTGGGAGATGCATCAGCACCGGCAATAAGGACATTCAGCCTTGGTACAGGAGAAAAGGCTGTTAAGATGGGCGGGGAAACCGTTCTCTTCAGGCATGAAAAGAAGTTCTTTAATCCCTGCGCCCTTGCATTGAATATAAAGGATGACCTGAGCGCTGATGATCTTGCAAAAAAGGCGTCCGAAGTTGCGAACTCTGAAATGGACAGGGTCGGACAGAAGCTCAGGATTGACGCCGTCTCGATAGAGTGCGTGTCAAATGACAGCGCAAAATATGAAGCCGCTGTTAAACTTGTCGCAGGGAAGGCGCCTGAAGCGGCCATTATACTTAACTGCAAAGACGCCTCTGTAATTGAGGCTGCGGTAAAAGCGGTCGCAGACAGAAAGCCCTTGATCTATTGCGCCACTGATAAGAATGCTGATGCAATGGCGAATATCGCCAAAACATACGGCGTGCCCCTTGCAATTTGCGCGGAAGGACTCGATGCGTTAAGCGCCCTTTCGGAAAAAATTGCCGGTCTGGGAGTTGAAGACATAGTACTTGATTCCGGCGTAAAGACAGCAAAAGATATACTGGAAAATAACACCCAGATAAGACGTTCAGCGCTCAAAAAAGGCTTTAAGCCTCTCGGCTACCCTGTAATAAATAATGTTCAGAGAGACGACTCTCTACTTGAAGCGAATATTGCATCTGTTGCGATTGCAAAGTATGCTTCCATTGTTATTCTCAGCAGCATAGAGCAGTGGAAAAATCTCGCGCTCTACACATTAAGGCAGAACATCTATACCGACCCTCAGGTGCCGATGCAGGTAGAGCAGAAGGTCTATAACATAGGGGAAGCAAAGGCTGATTCCCCGTTAATGATAACGACCAACTTCTCGCTCACATATTTTATAGTCTCAGGCGAAATAGAGAACAGCAAGGTCCCGAGCCGGCTTGCGGTGATGGACTGCGAAGGACTATCTGTGCTTACCGCATGGGCAGCGGGTAAATTTATCGCGTCAAAAATCGCGGCCTTCATACAGGAAAGCGGCATTGATAAGCAGATCAGCCATAAAGAACTGATCATACCCGGACAGGTTGCTATATTGAGCGGCGCTCTTGAGGATAAATTGGAAGGCTGGAAGATCACTGTCGGCCCCAGAGAGGCCAATAGTATTCCTACGTTCCTCAAGAACAAAGTTGCTTGAAAATAGACTACTGAAAAACTATTTTATACATTTGGTCGTCATTCCTTTGCGGGTATGACAATCTTTTGCGCAGCAATTGACAAGAATAATTCCAAACTGATATTATTTCTCACTTGGTGCGCTTATGATAACTCATATGGAAAAATACAGAAATATCGGTATAAAATTAACGCCGCAGAGGCTTGCAATACTGAATTATATGGAAGGCAACAAGTCGCACCCTTCTGCCGATACCATCTACAGCGCTGTCTCGAAAAAATTTCCGACCATGTCTGTTGCAACGGTGTATAACACACTTGAAGCGCTTAAGAACAAGGGCGCTTTGCAGGAGCTAACGATTGAGCCGGGCAAAAAAAGGTATGACCCTGACATTACGTCGCATCATCATCTTATATGTACAGAGTGCAAGGACATTATTGATATATTCAAAAAATTCAAGCTTGACCTCTCGGACAGTATGGCTAACGGGTTCGATATAAAAGGCAATCATATTGAATTTTATGGGATATGTTCAAAATGCAGTAAGTAGCATTGAGTGACGTAAAAGTATTCTCGCCTTAACAGAATATTTCAGAATAAAAACAGTTTATAGTTTGAAAAATGAATTCAGGAGGTAAAGATGTCAAAGATTATAGCCTCTGCTGCTATCAGTGCTTCACATCATCTGTTTAAGACAGCAGAAGAAATGCTTGAGAAGGCTATTGCTGAAAAGGGCAAGGATTTTGTTATTGAATTTCCGGATACCGCGTTCTACCTGCCGCAGATATACGCGATGACCGCATTCCCGGTGAAGACCCTCGCTGACATGAAGGTCGCGCTCGAAATGGCAAGAGAGATGCTGCATGATATGCCCGAAGAGAAACTCTGGAAACCGTATCTGGGAGAAGCGCTTGATTCCGGAATGGCAACCCTCTTCTGCGAAGAGATAATCCTCGCGCTTAGGTATCTCAACGGTCTTGAGCCTGTAACCGATCCGGAAACAGGTTATGTCTATAACGGTTTTATCACCGACACTATTCAGAGAAATCTCGGGATCCAGCTTGTTGACGGCAGAATGCCAGGATTTGCAGCGATCATAGGAGCAGCGCCTGACGCTGAGATCGCTGAAAAAATTGTCAGGGAACTTCAGGAGAAGAATATCCTGACATTTCTCTCAGGACAGGCAAAGGATAAAAATGGCAAGCTTACAAATGTGACGCAGCAGCTTCTTTCACGGAAAGTTGAACTCGGCTGGGACACTTATATCGTTCCATTGGGTCCTGATACTGAACATACGCTTTATGCGTTAAGCTGGTCCATCAGGGCGTCAATGATATTCGGCGGAAACAAGCCCGGCGATTACAAGGCTCACCTTAAATATACAAAGGACAGGGTCTTCGCATTTGCGCTCGTTTTGGGAGAGCTTGATGAGATAAAATGGTCCACAGGCGCAGGCGCAATCAACATGGGCTACCCCGCAATATGCGATACTGATGTCCCTGTTATCCACCCCACCGGCGTATGCACTTATGAGCATGTTGAAAAAGAGTTCGACCACAAAAAGATTGTCCAGAGGGCGTTTGAGATAAGGGGATTAAAGGTTACCGTAGAGAAACCGCCGATCCCTGTAGCTTACGGCCCTGCTTTTGAGGGCGAGAGGATTAGAAAAGAGGATATGTTCATCGAGTTCGGCGGGCAGCGCACCCCTGCTTTTGAATGGGTAAGGACAAAAGAGCTTGATGAGATAGAGGACAATAAGGTGATCATTGTCGGCACAAATGTCGAGGAGAGGTTCAAGGCAGGCGGCAAGATGCCTCTCGCAATTGTAATAGATGTTGCAGGCAGAAAGATGCAGAATGACTTTGAGGCTATTATCGAGAGGAAAATGCATCACAATATAAACGAAGCGCAGGGACTCTGGCATATGGGACAGCGCGACATCGTATGGATGAGGATCAGCAACCAATCATACAAGGACGGCATTACCCTTGAACATATAGGCATTATACACAACACTATGACACACCACAGGTTCAAGTCAATAGTTGACAAGGTGCAGACAACCCTTTACTGCGATGAAAAAGATGTGCTTGAGCTTCAGGAGCAGGCAAGGGCTGTCTACAGAGAGCGTGACAAGAGGCTCGGAGGAATGACGGACGAGACCGTTGACACCTTCTATTCATGCCTCCTGTGCCAGTCATTTGCTCCGTCTCATGTCTGCGTAATAAGTCCGGAGCGTCTCGGCCTCTGCGGCGCGTATAACTGGCTCGATTGCAAAGCCGCATTCGAGATTGACCCGACCGGCGGCAATCAGCCTATCGCAAAGGGTCCTGCGGTTGATGATAAACGCGGCAGGTGGGAAGGAGTTGACAAGTACCTTAAGAGCAACTCCGCAGGCGCTGTGGAGACATTGAACCTTTACACCATAATGGATAATCCAATGACATCTTGCGGATGCTTTGAGTGCATTGTAGCAATAGTACCTGAAGCCAACGGTGTGATGCTGGTGCAGAGAGGTCATACAGGCGAAACACCTGTAGGGATGAAATTCTCCACTTTAGCCGGAACTGTCGGTGGAGGCACACAGAACCCCGGATTCTCAGGCATCGGCGTTAACTTTATCACCAGCAAAAAATTCCTCTTTGCCGACGGCGGCATTAAGAGAATCGTCTGGATGACAAAGAACCTGAAAGAGAGGTTAGGCGAAGACTTTAAGAAAAGGTGCGTGGAAGAAGGTGTGCCTGACCTGATTGATAAGATAGCTGATGAAACAGCAGCGGAAGATTCCGAGAAGCTTCTGGAGTTCTTAACAAACGCAGGACATCCGGCGCTTGAAATGGAGCCGATGTTTTAAATATAGTGATCCGGGGTTAGGAGTCAGGGATTATTAAAAGCGAAATCCCAATCTTCAACCCTTTCAAAGGGAGGTTTTATGGATAAGACAATAAAAAGCGCCAGCACATCAGCTGAAGAGATAATTGAATGGGGCAAGCAACATGATATAGAGACATGTTTTGACAGGGCACTCAAGATGAAACCATGTCCTATAGGCGAATCAGGGGCCTGCTGCAAGGTATGTCATATGGGGCCATGCAGGTTCACCGGCAAGAATGCCGAAGAAGAGGCAAGAGGCGTATGCGGTGCAACTTTGGGGACCGTAGCGGCAAGAAATATGGTTAGAATGATCGCCGCCGGCACGGCCGCACATTCAGACCATGCCCGCGATATGGCTCTGACGTTGCTCGCAGTTGCCAATGGAGAGGCCAAAGACTTCAAGATAACCGATGTGAAGAAGCTTTACAGAGTTGCAGGTATTTTAGGCATTGAGTTTGAAGGAAGGCCGGTGAACGACGTTGCAAGAGACGTTGCCACTACCTTCGTCGAAGATTTCGGACGCCAGAAAGGCGAGATCAATTATACCAAGCGCGCACCTCAGAAGACGCAGGAGAGGTGGAGGAAATGGAATATAGTGCCCCGCGGAATTGACAGGGAAGTTGTTGAGGCTATGCACCGCACAAATATCGGCGTTGACCATGAGCCGGACCATCTGCTTACGCATGGTCTTAGAGTCGCCCTTGCAGACGGCTGGGGCGGCTGCATGATCTCAACAGACATATCAGATATACTCTTCGGGACACCATCTCCGATAAAGGCAGAGGCGAGTTTCGGCATATTTAAAGAGGACGAAGTTAACCTGATCGTCCACGGCCATGAGCCAACTCTTGCGGAGGTGATAGTTGACACTGTTAATGAGCCTGAAATGATCGAGTACGCAAAATCAAAAGGCGCTAAAGGCATTAACCTCGGCGGAATGTGCTGCACCGCAAATGAGATACTCATGAGACACGGCATACCCACGGCGGGAGGCTTTACAAATCAGGAACTCGGGATCATGACAGGCCTGATAGACGCCATGACAGTTGATGTCCAGTGCATAATGCCTGCTATTGGAGAACTTTCAAAGAAGTTTCATACAAAGGTGATCACCACCAGCGAAAAGGCAAAGATGCAGGGAGCTGTCCATATAGAATACGATGAGCACAGGGCAAAGGAAGTTGCAAGAGAGATAATTAAAACAGCATGTGACAATTTCCCCAACAGAAAGGCAGAGGGAAGCCATATTACCCTTAAATCAACGCTAATCGGCGGGTTTTCAGAGGAGTATATCGCTTACATGCAGGGCGGCAAATGGCGCGCTTCATTCAGGCCATTAAATGACGCTATCATGGCCGGCAGGATCCGTGGTGTCGTCGGGCTTGCCGGATGCGACAATCCAAGGGTTGCGTCTACCGGAATCCATAAGTATCTCGCAACGGAATTAATAAAGAACGATGTGCTGATAGTTTCAACAGGCTGCGGTTCGGCCGCATGCGCAACTGCAGGTTATATGACACCGGAAATGGCACTGGAGAATGCGGGACCCGGACTCAGGGAGGTCTGCGAGGCGATAGGCATACCGCCTATTCTGCATCTTGGCGCTTGCGTTGACAACTCAAGAATCTTGACTATAGCCACTGCAATGGCTGCGGAAGGCGGGCTTTCTGACGAGATCGCCGGCATGCCGGCAGTTGGCATCGCACCTGAATGGATGTCTGAGAAAGCTATAGCTATCGGCTGCTATTTCGCCGCATCAGGAGTGCCTGTAATATTCGGCGGAGAGTCTCCTGTAGGCGCAAGCAAGGAAGTTACAAAAATAATGACAGAAGTATGGTTTGAGCGCTTTATGGGAGCGCTTCACTTTGAACCTGATCCTGAGAAGATGCTTCAGATGTGTCTGGACTATATTGACAAGGCGAGAGAGAACCTGAAACTCAGAAAATACGAGCCCGGCAAATTCGGCGCTGAAAGGGTCCTTATGGATATGGCTGCCAGAAGAGAGATCAAGAATACGGCGCATGCCGGTGTTGGAGGGATAAATGAGTCTCAAGGTTAATGAAGTCTTCGGAGCTGTAGGTGAAGTTCTTACCGAAACCCAGAAAAAGAGAGGCGTATTGATACACGCCTTTCAGCAGATCCAGGAGGAACACAATTATATCCCTGAAGAAGAACTGCATAAGCTGTCGAAGAATCTTGACATACCTTTATCAGACGTTTTGAGCACCGCAACTTTTTATAAGCAGTTCTACTTCACGCCACGAGGCAAAAAAATAGTCAGGGTCTGCACAGGCACAGCATGCCACGTCAGAGGCGCGAGCAAGGTGCTGGACAAGATAAAGGATGAATTCACCATACAGGAAGGCGAAACAACGCCTGACCTCTCCATGACTCTTGAAACAGTTGGCTGTATCGGCTGCTGCGGCCTTGCTCCGGTTGCAACAATCAATGAGGATATAGTCGGCGAGATTGACATGAAGAAGATTGACGGGATAATTGAAGATATAAAAAAGTAGTTCAAAAGGTGGGACTTATGTCAAAACTTAATAACGTTAATGAGCTGAAAGCATACACTGAAAAGATGAAGGGCGAGACCTTCAAGCCTGATGCGCTTCGCGCCAGGGTCTGCTGCGGAACAGCCTGCACGGCAACAGGAGCGCATAAGGTAATTGATTCATTTAAGAAGGAAGCGACAAAGACCGGCGTTGACCTTGAGATAGTCAAGACTGGCTGTCAGGGGATATGCCAGAAAGGGCCTGTCTTGAAAGTAGAGCCCCTGAACATTTTCTATCAGAGAACAAAACCTAACAATGTTCCGTGGATAATGAGTTATTCAGTCCTCGGCAATATGCCTTTCCGGCAGGGGCTTTACAGGGATGATATCCTGAGCGAGCCGGTGCCTGTGATGTCTGACATACCATTTTACAAAAAACAGGTCAGGATCGCGCTGAGAAATAACGGCGTGGTAGATCCGTGCAACATAGATCATTACATTGCTGTCGGCGGCTATGCAGCTTTGGGCAAGGCGCTCTCCACGATGACGCCTGACGACGTGATGAACGAAGTAGATAAAGCGAATTTGAGAGGACGCGGAGGCGCTGGCTTTCCAGCAGGGAGAAAATGGAAGCATACCAAGGCATCACCGGAGAAGATCAGGTTCGTAATAGCAAACGGCGACGAAGGCGACCCTGGAGCATTCATGGACAGGTCTATTATGGAAGGCGACCCGCACAGCCTGCTTGAAGGCATGGCGCTCTGCGCATACGCAATAGAAGCGCAGTACGGGATCATCTACGTGCGCCACGAATACCCGCTTGCGGTCAAGAATTTAAAGATTGCAATTAAACAGGCTGAAGAGATGGGGCTTCTCGGCAAAAATATCCTCGGCACCAATTTCAGTTTTACTATGGATATAAGAGAAGGCGCGGGCGCGTTCGTATGCGGTGAATCAACCGCCCTTATTGCATCTATCGAAGGTGAAAGAGGTTTTCCAAGGCCAAGGCCCCCTCGCCTTTCGGAAAGAGGAGGCGGAGCATGGGGCTATCCAAGCAATCTGAATAACATTGAGACCTATGCTTGCGTGCCGGTAATCGTTGATAAAGGCTCTGACTATTTTCGTTCAATCGGGACAAAGACCTCGCCGGGCACAAAGGTCTTCGCCCTGACCGGGAAAGTCGTGAACACAGGACTCGTTGAAGTCCCGATGGGCATTACATTGCGGGAGATAATCTTTGATATAGGCGGAGGGATTTTAGAGAACAAGAAATTCAAGGCAATTCAGACAGGCGGACCTTCCGGAGGATGTATTCCAGCCGAGCATCTGGACCTGCCCGTTGATTTTGATTCACTCGCTTCAGTCGGCTCAATGATGGGCTCAGGCGGAATGGTTGTAATGGATGAAGATACGTGCATGGTTGACATATCAAAATTCTTCCTCTCATTTACCCAGTCCGAATCCTGCGGAAAGTGTCCTCCGTGCAGGATCGGAACGTATCAGATGCTTGAGATACTGAAGAGGATTACTTCAGGACACGGAGTGGACGGCGATATTGAGAGGCTTGAGGCGTTAGGCAAGAAGATAGTTGCAGGTTCGCTCTGCGGACTTGGAAACAGCGCCCCTAACCCAGTGCTGACCACGATCAAATATTTCCGTGAAGAGTATGAAGAACATATACATAATAAATTCTGCCGCGCAAAGCAGTGCAGCGGCCTCGGTCTATACAGCATAGATAATGATGAATGCTTTCTCTGCGGACTCTGCAAAAAAGCATGCGCCTTCGGAGCTGTAAAAGAACTGAGAAGCAAATATTTCATTGATCAGGACTACTGCACAAAATGCAAGGCTTGCTATACGGCATGCCCGATAGGAGCGGTGAAGATTGAAAAACAGAAAAGCCAGAAAGTAGGCAGCAGGCCTTAGTCATAAGGAGCATGTAATGAGCGAAGAGAAAAAACCAACTCCAGTAACAATGAAGGATGTTCAGGCGAAAGCTGAAGAAAAAAAATGCCAAGTGCAGCAATCTCTTGTCTTTATAGAGGAGTTCCTTGCAGAGCCTATGTGCGGAAGGTGTTTCCCCTGCTCTTTTGGAAGTTATGAGATGAGGATACGGATAAAAAAGATAGTCGGAGGCACAGGAACGGATGAAGACATCGCCCGTTTAAAGCGCATTTCAACCAATATGCTTGAGGCTTCAATGTGCAAAAAAGGCAAAGATACCGCAAAGTTCATAGCGGAGAAGATAGAGTCGGGCGAATATGCAGGACATATCGGCAAAGAGTGCTCTGAAAAAGAATGCGATACCCTTTTCGAATATATAATTATTCCTGAAAAATGCACATCATGTAACATCTGTAAAGATGTCTGCAAAGATAATGCAATAATAGGCGAAAAGAGAAAGCCCCACCTATCCGGCTATCTGCCGTTTGAGATAGCACAAAAGCGCTGCACAAAATGCGGGGAGTGCATAAAAGTGTGCCCAGCAGGAGCGATTGAATTTATATCAGTATGCGCTGAGAAAGAACCTGCAGGAGTATAGAAAATTACAGTCTTCAATTGAAATAAAGGGAGGAATTTACATGGCTAAGACGGTCAGCTTGAAAATAAACGGCAAAGAAGTGAAGGCAGCGGAAGGCGCTACATTGCTTGATGCCGCTGAAGAGGCGGGGATCCATATACCGAACCTCTGTTATTTAAAGGGGCTGAAAGGCATAGGCGCATGCAGGATGTGCCTTGTTGAAGTGGAAGGCGGCAAAGGCACCGTCCCAGCCTGCACCGCAAAGGTGAAGGAAGGGATGGCTGTTAATACGGATACTGAAAGCCTAAAAGAGATGAGAAGGTTTGTCCTTGACCTTATCCTCTCCATGCACCCGCTTGACTGCATGACCTGCACAAAGGCCGGGGTCTGCAGGCTTCAGCAGTACGCGTATGATGCCGAGATCAAAGAATCCTCCTTTACGAGAAAGTACTTCGGCTATCCCATTGATGAGGCAAATCCATTCATAAAGAGAGACCCGGACTACTGCATACTCTGCGCAAGATGTGTAAGGGTCTGCAAAGAGCAGGGGACAAATGTGCTCGACTTTATGGGCAGAGGGGTAGGCTCCAAGGTCACAACAGCCCATGACAAACCCCTTCAGGAGTCAGCCTGCACATTTTGCGGAAGCTGTGTTGACGCATGTCCGGTGAACGCGCTCCTTGAAGCTGACAGATGGAGAAAAGGAAGGGAATGGGAATATACAAAGACGGCATCCGCGTGCCTCGCCTGCGGAAACGGCTGCGACATAATAATAAGCACAAAAGATAACAACATTGCAAAGATAAATTCGGGAGCGGACGAAGAGTCTGTAGAGAAATACATCTGCGCAATAGGCAGATTCGGTTTTGACGCCTTATTATCGGATCAGCGGATCACTGTGCCGATGAAGAGAGTTGGAAACGAACTGCAGGAGACAACATGGGAAGACGCACTTAGCATTGCCGCTGAAAAATTAAAATCCGCTAAAGTCAAAGGGATTATAAGCTCGGCCGGCATACTGAATGAGGATGCCTCCGCGCTCTCAAAACTTGCTTCCGATGTTATTAAGACAAAAGACATTGATACAACTGTCAGCCTCTATTCTGATGCAGATTCTATGAAGTCTTCGGATATCGTCGATTTGGACGCCTCAGACCTTATAGTGCTTGCAGGGCTTGATCCATCACAATGGCAAAGAGGACTTCCTGCTCTCGATGCCGCTGTCAGAAAGAGAGTATCAAGAGGCGCAAAGCTGATCGTGATTAATTCTGCAGAAACAAAAGCAGGAGCTGTTGCAGCGGTAAATATTATTGGAGATGAGGCAGCATCACTTGCACAGCTAGCCAAATCCATTTCAGATAAAAGCGGTAAAGCAAGTAAAGATATATACGCCTTGCTCTCAGGCATAAATTCAACAGAGGATTCCGACAAGGCCGCTGAACTATTCACCGGAGCAAAATCCCCGGTCATCTTCTGTTCCCCTTCACTCTTTAGTGCTTCAAGGAATATTTCCATACTGACCAGCGCAAACGTTGTTGCCGTGCCATTTGAGGCAAATGCAAGGGGTGTTATTGCTGCTGGGCTTGAAAGAAAAGGTACTAGTTATCAGGATATACTGTCTGGAAAGACTGACGCCCTCTATGTGATCGGTGAAACACCCGCTGCAGGAAGGCCTGATACAAAGTTTATGGTCGTCCAGACTTCGTATTGGACCGATCTTGCAAAAGAGGCTGATCTCATACTGCCCTCAACTTCATACCTTGAATCTTCAGGTACAATCGTTAATTATCTCGGCAAGATCAAGAAGGTTCATAAGGCTGTTCCACCTGCAGGTGATTCAAAACAGCATAAAGAGATATTCGCCGACCTTGCGGAGGCTATGGGAACAACGCTTAAGGCTTCAAAAACTGATGTCAAAAAAGCGCTTAAGACCAAAGCAAAGGCAAAAGTCAGTCCATTCGAGAAGCAGTCAGGGCTTGATATTGATCCCTCGGAATTCACGAAATCCATTAACAAGTCTGTAATTACTGGATCAAGACTCGCATGGCTCGAAGAATGTCTGAAAGCAGCCGTCTGCCAGTCGTAGTCGGCAGTTTGTAATTTTGATAAACTCGTAAAAAGTCGGTATTGACCCGAAAATACCCCTCACCCTAACCCTCTCCCCCAGGGGGCGAGGGAACTTTTTAAATTCCACTCCCTTGAGGGGAGGGGATTAAGGGGAGGGTGATTTATAATGGCTTATATACTGATTGACGGCTACAATCTGATTGGCACTGCTCACCAAGACCTCGAAAAAGAACGCGGCAAACTTATCGAAGACCTCTCTAAATACTCAAACAAAACAGGGCATGATATCACCGTTGTCTTTGACGGCTGGAAAAACGGCATGGGCGCTGAAACGAATATGATGATCGGCGGCGTAAAGGTCATCTATTCACGGCTTGCGGAGAAGGCTGACAGGGTCATCATGCGGATAATATCCTCCGGGCATAAGGCATGGATAGTCGTCAGCTCCGACAGGGAGATAGCTGATTTTGCGCGTTCAAAAGGAGCGTCGCCTGTCACATCAGATGAATTCCAATATAAGCTGTACTCTCCGTTTGAAGCTGCAGAGGATTCCGAAGAAGAACCTGTCGAAGAAGATGATGAAGAAATGGATATTAAGCCCGTTCGTATGAAAGGCAATCCATGGAAGCTCTCAAAAAAAGAGAAGATGAAACTGCGGACGCTTAAGAAGCTTTAATCGTTTAAAATTACGCCAGTGTTTTATTGAAAATTAATAATCTCTGCCCCCCAGACATCCACTTTTGATTTATAGTATTCCTTCAATCTTTCGTACTTACTTCTTTTTTCTGCATCATCCTTATGCAGTTTAATATTGGCCTCAATAGATTCTACGCCGCTTTTAATGAAAAAGGTTGTATCTTCAGCAATAACAAGTTTCCTTAAACCTTCGCCGAGATAGTCAATAATATACTGGCCATCCATGTCCTCGCTTATTACACTTAAGCAATTTTGGGCTAAAATTGAATTAACTGAATGAAGTGCCGGATCAGCGCTTTTTATGCATGAATCTAAATAATTTATCAAAATCTTGCCAACAATAATTCTCGGATAGTCCGCTTCTTTCTCATATTTAGAAGCCTTACTTAAGGCACTACCGTAAAGCTCTGACAGTTGAGAATCATAAAGACATGGCCCTATTTCAATACCACCTCTATAGAATATTCCTCGCATTTGTGTGGATAGCATGTTGAAAGCACAACAACATAATACATTCATAATACTTCTTAAGGGTAGAATCCCTTTATTAATTTTTAAGGGTACGGAGATTATTATAGAGTCAGATATATACTTGTAAATTATTTTATTGCTATTCACTTCGTCCCATGTCTCCGTGAAATGAGGAGGTATTTTGCGGCCAAGTTCTTCCTCAGTAGACGGTTTAGCTAAATCATCAATACATTCAGCAAAGTCTTTTCTAAGGTGAAGAACCTTCCCGTAACTCTCCTTAATTAAATGTAAAACTTCTTCCGACTGCTTCCACCACTCAATCGTATTAAATTTTTCTAGTTCTTCTGATTGGCCAAGTAGGTCTAAAAAAGCAACTAAATGACCTCCAAAAATAACATGATCATCTTTCATAAATTACAATTTCTACCAGTGATTATACAGTTTCCGTATTTTTCAAACAGATTATCTCAGAAAACAGAAAAAACGCAAAAGTTGTTCAGAAATTTGGAAATGAGCGATACGTTACCAGCCATTCTCTTCTGCCTTAAGATAACCCTTAAGAGAATCCGCGTTTACAAAAATCCTGCCGCCGGAGGACTTCACCCTGCCCTCTTTCTGAAATTTACTCATCGACCTTATGCATGTCTCAACGGTGGTCCCTACCATCTCGGCAATCTCCTGCCTGGTTAGAGGAAAGTCCAACTTTTTATAGCCCTTATCATCAATGCCGACTTTTTCAGAGAGCTTCAGCAGCAGAGAGGCGATTCTTCTTTCAACGCGCTCTGTCGCGATATTCTTCAGCGTCTCATGCGCATTTCTGAGCCTGTCGCTAAAGGACTTAACAATCGCAAGCTTCAGGACAGGATGCTCCTCCATTAAGTCAAATAAATTCCTGCGGCTGATCCTGACAACAGAAACAGGCTCCATCGCCTGCGCTGAGGCAGGGAAGGGTTTTTTATCGAGCACGGCAACGCCGCCGAAGACATCGCCCGGCGAAATGATCTCCAATATAATATCCTTGCCTGACTGAGAATGCTTAACGATCTTCACCCTGCCGCTGGATAATATATAAAACCACCCTGAAGGGTCTTCCTCCATGAAGATGTACTCATCTTTCTTTATGCTGCGCTCTTCAAATAGAACGCTGATCTTTGACAGTTCCTTATCTGTCAACTCCGTAAAAATCTCGCACTTTTTCAGCGTTCTAATAATCATTTATTCACTCACGCTTTCAGAGGATAAGTCACCCATCGCTTTTATTATCTCTTTTGCTCTTTCGAGCTCTTCTTCCCTGACCATCAGCTTCACCTCACCCATTTTACCGATGCTTACAGGATAAGGCCTCACCTTCATTGATCTGAGGACAACCTGTATCCCATCGCCTTCCAAAAGCCTCTTTACTATCTGCGCTTCAATTTCATCGTAGGTAAATAGAAGCTCAACCCATTCGCTCATTTGCCAATTATAGCATTAACAGCGCTTTCATTAAGAAGAGTCCATTGCTCTGACCCACCTCATTTTATTGGGAATTTCACTCGGTTGCTTTTCTTTTTTTAAATAGAACGCTCCAAAACAGCCGTAAATTTCTTTAGTATCTTTTTGCGATCAAAGTTTTCTTCTAAATATTTTCGTGCATTGCGGCCATATCGGTCAGCAAGCGAAGAATCAGTTTTAACTTGGCGAATAGCATCTGCCAGTACTTTTGGCTGCTCAGGCGGGATAACTAAACCGCAATCCGCCATGGTTATATATCGTCCGGCTTCACTCTTTGGATGAACAGCTGCAATAATAGGTCTTCCCGAAGCCATGTATGTATAAAGCTTGGAAGGAATGACTATATCAACTACATCGGAACGTTGATTAATAATTAATGCGTCGGCAGCCGAAAGCATGTGCGGCAGCATTTCTTTCGGCTGAAGAGGTAAGAATCTAACATTATTTAAATTCTCTTCATTCGATAACTTCGCCAGATAATCAAGTTCATTGCCTCCGCCAACAATATAAAATAATATATCCGGTTCCGATTTGAATTCTTTTGCAGTTTTTAGAACATTCTCCAATCCCTGTTTAACTCCCACATTACCGGCGTGCAGAACCAAGAATCGATTTTCTGCAATACCATACTTTTGACGAAAAATATTATTTCTCACTAAAGGCCTTATGAAATCCGTGTCCACCCAATTCGGCAAGAGTACAATCTTGGAATCCGGCACACCCTTATTTTTCAGATTATTAACAAATCCCTGACAAATGACTATTATAGTTTGCACCTTTATGTAGACATATCGTTCCAGTTTACGCGCAATCTTTATTACAATAGAATCTTTGATGATTCCCATATCAATAGCTGCATCAGGGACGATATCCTGTATCAGCATTATTAAACCGCAATTTCTGATTTTACTTAAATAATAGGCGGTTAGACATAATTGGAGAGGCGGGCTAACGACCAGAATAACATCAACACGTCTGATTGTAAGTCCCCATAGGAATGAAGAAATGCAAATGGAAGTATCGTAAATAATTCGCTGCAATGCATTTCTTGGTTGACTGGGTACATAGACATAGCCGCGATACACTGAGACGCCTTTTATATTTTCACGCTGAAGGATTTTTTTTTTGTAATTATTATGAACTTTCCACTCCGGAAAGTGCGGAAACCCTGTGATTACAGACACTCGATGTCCCTGAGATACGAGATGCTCGCACAGTTCAGTTGTCAGCGGGCCAATGGCAGTTTGTTCGGGCGCATAGTTCATCCCTACGACTAAAACATGCATCTTTACACCTTAAATCTCGGCATATGAATTCTACCGCGAGTAGCATACATAATCCAATGAAGGATATCACCAATCGTAGAATCATATACAATTTTTGAAGCAAATTTGTGCTTAAAAGCAAAGAGCGCATATCTATTCCACATTGTCCTTTTTAAGAAGAACTTATCTGAAATGAAATTATTTATATTATCATTAAAGTTAATTTCGTTAACCGATGGGAGCAGTCCGGATTCTTTTGCTATGGAAAGGTATCGAGCTTTTCTAATATCAAAACTCATGATATGGCTACCTGCAGAATCAATTGCCCATATATTGTCGGAAGCTAATATCAGATCAAGTTTAAGCGGAACACCGATGATGGGACCATTTTCTGTCAACCCATATGTGCCGTCTATAAAATTTATCCCGGGATTTAAGAGCTTGTTAATTTTAATTATCGCTTCTTCGAACAAGTAATGATGTAATAACCTCATTTTGTCCGGGATGCATCCCCATTGGTTTTTTACGCATAAGCTGATTCCTGTCATTGAGTGAACTTTTGGAACCGCAACAGATATAAATACATCCACATCATTCAGCAGCATTTTGGGCAATGGAATGGGCACAGCCTTATTTCCTACGGGAATATCTATGTATTCTTTTTCACATTTCGATAAATTTACTAAATCAAATCCTAACTCCTTTGACATATCGAAAAGATTGTGTCCATAAAAAGCCTCTTCAGCGGTATAAGAGCCGTACCCTCCGTCTGACTCCCCGATGGTTATATTTGGAGTCAGATCTCTCAGGACAGTTACAAGAGACTTGAGAAATAGAGGAGAGACAGTAACCCCTTGTCTGTGAACTGTAAATGTAAGGTTAGGTTTGATAAAAACTCTATTGCCTGGGCGAATTATTTTTTCATAATCTATCCACTTTAAAGACTCTCTAATTGACTTTTCTAAGTCTGAACCTGTTTTTGCAATATAAACTTTAGGCCGCATTATATTTTCACAAATCAGCTTATCATTATTTGAGCTTTTATTCATTATTATCATCTCCTCTTTAATTTATACTCATAGAGTTTGGCGGAAACAAGGAATTCAAGAATAAACCCATGCAGCATCGCCCACAGTAGTCCTCTATATCCGTCCAGGAAACCCAATCTCAATACAAATATCCACAAAAATCTTAGAACAGGTTTAAAAGGCAGATAACATGCTATATATTTCAGCCTCATTCGAGCGGAAGCTGATTGCCATTTGAAATTTATCTGATGATTCTTTATTTTAAGACGTTCCTGGACTTCAAGGTCCGTATAAACATTCGCTTGTTCCATATAGTTCCATATGGTGGAGATATGATTGCCAAAATGCATCATAGGATTTCTTAATTTGCCTATTTTCCCCTTGACGATTGGCCTTTCATGAACTTCCCTGTCTTCGTAACTTCCAGAACGCGTTCTGAAAAGCCGGATAATTTTAAGTTCTTGATCTGAAAAACGCAATGGTTTTCCCAGAAAGTAGTTTTTTAGTCGTATTTCATACCCTTCAAAATCCTGATTGGAATTGATAGCTTCTCTTATTTCCTCAGCAAGTTCCTTAGGTACAACCTCATCTGCATCAACACATAAAACCCATTCAGTATCAACGAGATGAATTGCATGGTTTCTTTGCCGCCCAAAGCCAAGCCATTTTTGCTGGTATATTTTATCAGTATATTTCTTGCATATATCTACTGTCCTATCTTCACTAAAAGAATCAACAATAACAATGTCATCAGCCCATTTTAAATGTTCAAGACACCTTGCGATGTCTTTTTCTTCATTAAATGTAATAATCGCAGCTGTTATCTTAGCGCTTTTCATAGTCTTCCAGTCTTGTTATTGTTCTGCCTGTTCTGCCATACCAGCTTTGAGCTATCCCCCCTGCGTCTTTTAATACTACAGGAACTTCATCATTTCTGAATTTATGCATGGACTCCATGTCGCTGTACAATTCAAGATGCAGCGGGAATTTACTTAGAAAAGCAACTGCTCTTTCCCGGATACTTACAATAATTGCCTTAACGATATTCGCATATCCTTTCCCGCTTATAAAAATCATATCTATATCAGAGGTAGTCTTAAAACTCTCATTCCTTGATAAACCGCCGATAACAATTACTGCTGATATGGAATTATTACTCCTGATTCTCGTGCTGGTTTTTCTCAAATAGGGAAAAAAACGGCTTGGCGGTGTACGAGTAAATCCCAGAAATCTCCCAAGATCCCAAAAATGGCTATTAATAAGCCAGTTAAGTGTATGAGCAAGAATCAGAGCCAAGCTGATACGATAAATTCCTGAACCGTTCAATAAAAATATAAATAAAACAAAAACCAAAATCTCAAATGTTACCTTCCCGATAATATCAGCAATGCCCATACCTCTCATTCCCTGAGATAACCAATTAATAACTGTCAGTGAAATCTTGTTTTGAAATAAGTAGTAAGAGACAGGAGAATTTGTGGAAATGGATAATCCTTTTCTTTTATAAGGAAAAAGCCACGACAAAAAAGATGGAACCGACGGAGTTTTCGATTTATTAGTAATTGTTTGCATTTAATAACAATAAAGCTTATGCTATGTCCATTCAGCAATATTTGACAAACTTATTTTCTTTGTCAACAAGTACAAATAGAGGAGTCATCTCTTTATTTGTCCATTCAAAAGTCATGATAGCAACTTTATCGCTTTTATTAATTAAATGAGCTGCCGCTCCATTCATGCATATAACACCAGAGCCTCTTTTCCCTACGATAACATAGGTTTCTAAACGTGAGCCGTTGGTCTGGTCTACCACCAGAACATTCTCGCCGGCCCTCAAATTTGCTTTTTCTGTCAGATCTTCATCAATTGTAATGCTTCCGATATAATTCAAATCCGCTTCTGTAACAGTTGCGTCTAAAATGGCTGATTTTAACATTTTGAACTTCATCAGAACACACCCCCTTCTAAAAATTCCACAAATTTATTTTCTTTATCAACAAGGATTGCTTTTGGTATAAATTTTTTATTTGTCCATGTGAAAGACATAATGATAATCTCATCACCCTTTTTCATAAGATGAGAAGCGGCCCCGTTTGCTGAAACAATACCGGAACCCCTTTTGCCCTTCTCAGCAAAGGTCTCCAGACGTGCGCCGCTTGTATTATTAACCACAAGAACATTCTCGTATTGTTTTAGATTAACCATCTTCATTAAGTCCTCATCAATTGTAATGCTGTCAGTATGATTTAAATTGGCTTCGGTGACAGTTGCTTTATGTATTTTTGATTTCATAACTAATCGCTCTTTTGATGTTTCTGAAACGATAAATCTGAACTTTCCTGAAGGGGTCAGAGGGATCTCGTCAACTATTTTGAAGTGAACTTTAAAATCCTTTCCAGCTTTTTCTTGTAGCTCATTTTCAAGCTGTTTTATAGAGTCTTTCTGAAAAGTTTCATCGGGCACGATTTTAAAATCTACATTTCCCAAGTCTTTCTGGGAAACCTGAAATTGTTTAATTCCAGGCACAGCCCTCGAAATAAATGTCCAGAAGAAACCGCCAAGGGCTTTGCCTGAAGGTGTTACAATCATATCAAATGATCTGCCTGTAACCTCTTCCAGCATAGGAAACCCGCGTCCGCAACTGCACTGTGCGTCTGTCAAAACCCCCATGTCCCCAATTTTGTACCTTAAAAATGGCATATAATAATTATGTAATCCTGTAACAACTATTTCACCGGTTTCCCCCTTCTCTACAGGTCTGTTATCTTTCAGAATTTCCACATAATACATGTCAGTTAAAATATGCAGCCCATGATGATGAGAACATTCATGAGCTATGTTCCCAAATTCATTGCTGCCATATCGCTCATAGACTTCGCAGCCAAACACATCGGCCATCAATTCTTTTTGAAAAGGGAATGACTTCTCTCCAGTTGAAATAACAGCCCTTGGTTTGATATCTGTTATGCCTTTTTTCTTTAGAAAATCTGCAAAAGCAAACAAAGCTGAAGGATATCCCCTTATAAGATGGGGCTTGAATTTACGCAGCCTCTTTGAATATTGCTGCATTGCCTCTTCAGACATATTAAATGTGGAAAGATACAAAATATTCTGAAAATAATCTTTCATCTTGCCCGCTATTCTTTTTATTTTTCTTTCATCAAACGCCGTCCCCCAAAAAACCGCCTCTCTGTCTCCTATATCCTTACCGCACCACCTATTGAGGCGTATAATATTTGCAAGCCCATAGCCGGTTACACCCTTATAAAAATATAAGGTCTCTCCAGTTGAACCTCCTGTATTGGCGCTCGTGCCTTTTATTGACGGATCAACAGTAATCATTTTTTTAGCGTTGTTCCGAATCATTTCTTTTGTCAACACCGGTACTTTCAGATAGTCGTCATGACTTTGAATGTCGCCTGGCTTTAGCCCCCATTCGTTGAACAGTTGGGTGTAATAAGGAATATTTGCGTAAACATATTCCAATAAAAATATCAGCTTTTTCCACTGCAAATCTTGTAATTCCTGTCTCGGAAGCCATTGATTGTTTTCGAGTTCTTTTAATCTTAAGAATACGTCATCATTTTTTATAAATTTATATGTTGGATAAATAATATTTTTGACAAGTCGTGAATTCATCGCATCTCTCCTCGCTTCAACAACTTTTTGATGATAAATTTTGCAAAATATTTTATCTTGTATAATCTGATAACCCAGAGATATATTTTATCGCCGCAAAAATATTTTATATTTGCCATAAAATAGCGCGGTTCGGTATATGATATGAAGTTATTATGCCAATTAAACTCGGAAACACACCCTGTACGATTAATTTCTGACGGATCATCTCCAAAACTATTTTTTCTTTCTGAATCGTTATAAAATAGGGTTGATGAAAGATATCCCGCCTCATTGGCTATAGATAATGCTTTATTGTTGAAAGCTCCTCCGGCCCAGCAAAGAAAGTCTATTTTTTTATTCAGTTTATCTTCCAGTAACGCCTTGCTTTTAAATAGTTCATACCGGAATCTTTCTTCCTGCTCCTCATCCGTCTCGTATCTATCATTCAATTTATTCTCGGACTTGTAAATATTTACCTGCTGAAACAGTGCATTTTTCCAGTCCTTACATGTAAAAAAATCATCCTCTTGATTTTTAACAAATGTCGTTAAATGTCTGCTAAGTCCCGTATCTTCAAAGTACCTTTTTATTCCTAATGATCTTCCGTTTTTATAAATCGGCGTTCCATAAGGAACAAAGGTCTCCTGATTTTCATTTAAATAGAAGCTTTTTCTTTCGGGATGAGCATTCCAGAAAAGCCATGGAAATTGATCATTTCCCGGATGATGAAAATCCACTATTTCATCTCCTGTAAAATACCACGTATGAGACATGGAATGTGATTGAATATCAATTATCCCTGATTCTTCCATTTTTCTCATCTCATGCCATGATAGAAAGCCTTTGCTGAATAAATCCTTTTCCTCGCATTTGCCGTTCCAGACATCATCTAAATTTAACCTGCATTTATCTATGGGATCAACAAATTCCGGATTAACAAAGATCGTTCCTTTCATTCCGTATTTTTTTAGAATAGGGAATGCGTACACCCAATTATCTAAGTACCCGTCATCAAAAGTTAGTACAATAGGATTATCAGATATTTTATTATTATACTTCATATATACATAAAGTTCCTGTAAGTTTATCGAGTTAAAAACTCTTTTAGATAGGAATTTGATTTGAGCTTCAAACACATTTACGGGGGTTATTAAGTGATTCCATATCCAATCAGGGTTATTCCGACCAACAGAATGATACATTATAACCGGCACTTTTATACTCATTTATCCTTCCTGCTCTTTAATTTTGACATTAATATTCTTTCATAAAGACTTTCAATCTTCCTGACCTGACTTTTCACTGAAAAATGCTCCTTAATTCTCAGCCTGGCTTTAAGCCCCACTCTCTCCCTTAATGCTTTATCGTTAAGAAGCGAGATAATACCTCTTGCCAATGCAGCTGTATCATTTGGTTCTACTATCAGGCCGCAGGATTCATCATTAATCACTTCTGCATTACCGCCCACATTCGTTGCAACAACAGCCCTTTCTGCTGCCATAGCTTCCAACAAAGAGACTGGGATCCCTTCACGGATTGATGAAATAACAAATACGTCCATAATGCTTAAAAGTTCTGCTATATCGGTACGTGCCCCTGTAAAAACCACTTTATCAGCAATTCTAAGCCGTGCCGCATGGTCTTCAAGATTATTTCTTAACGGTCCGTTGCCAACCAGTATTATTTTTACGTTTTCAATGGATTTTACAACAAGCGCGGCGGCTTCTAATAATTTATCAAGGGCTTTATCCGGGTCAAATCGTGCTACAGTCCCTATTACTAAATCGTCTCTATTTATCCCAAGTTCTTTTCTTTTATCCGAACGTACATAATCAGAGACAATGAAATCATCCTCGTTTATGGCATTTGGAATTGTAATGACTTGCTCCGGCGTCGAAAGTTCTCTTTGTATCCTGATCTGCCTAATATCTTCTGAAACAGCAATTCTCATGTCGGTGAATCTGTTTGCTATGTGCTCAAAAAATAAATGTCTTCTCTTTTTCCACATACCTCTTCCATGCTCAGTTGTCATTATAACAGGCACCCCGGCAATTCGCGCGGCAATACGACCCCATAAATGGTCAAAATAAAGATGCGTATGAACAATTTGGATCTTTTCTTTCTTCATTAGACGAATCAGTTTATACAATGCAAAAAATATATAACGAAGCCTCATTCGCAATATAATAATTTCAACGGCTTCATTTTCTATTTCTTTTTGCAATGGCCCGTCTGCATGGAAACAGCAAAGGATAACACGGTATTTTTTTTTATCAAGATACTTCAGCAATGTCACAACCTGTTTCTCAGCACCGCCAATTTGTAAAGAGGAAAGAATATGAAGCAGATTTATTTTAGACATAATATCTTTTAAATCCGGCAGTGATATAATCAGACTTAAAAAATATGCATACTAAAAGAAATAGCGGCATGCAAAATGAAAAAATGTAAATCTTTAAGTCATTGTTCAAACACAGAGCAGGGGCTAAGAAAACACAAATTTTCCCAATTGCTTTTAATATATCTAAAAAAAATATTCTATGACTCATCCATTCGCCTGCATTGAATTCAAGATTTAACAACTTTTGCTTCTGGTTTTAAAATGAATAATTTCTTTTAACTTATAATTGAAGGGTGTTTTTAATTATTTCAGATATTTTTCTTGCATCATGCTCTAAAAGAGTTGATCGCGCATTTTGAACAATAACGTCTTTCATCTTATTATTATTTAAAAGAGAGAAAATTGCATTTTTTAATTCTTCCGGATCAGGATTATCTACGACCACAGCAAAATTTCTTTCTTTTGCATAGCTTACAATATAGCTGTCAGCAGGAGCGTGAATTAGAATAGGTTTTCCCGCAGCAAAGTACTCTAATATTTTGCTTGGTAATGATAGCTTAACAACTAATGGGTCTGGACAATTAAAGGCTAAAGGCAAAAACAAGATATCCGCTTGCCTTTGGAGCGCAATGCACTCATCTCTATGTGCGGAACTAATTAATATATTCCCTGCAGAAATAATCCCATGCTTTGCAAGTCCCTCCTTTGAAGACGTGGTAATTAACAGTAAATTTACTTTATATTCATCAATTAATTTTAAGGCATTTATTAAATTAATTATTGCATCCAATTGAGCGTCATATATGCTGCCGGTAAAAACAATGTTAACTTCTCCATTCTTTTTTGGGAGATCATCAGTGTTATTATGTCGCGGCCTTAATTCAGTAGGGATTGGCAATACTTCTGTCTCTATTCCATGTTTTTTTCTTACATGATCTTTTAAAAAAGGCGTCATTACAAAATTTTTTTTTGCAGATGTGAATATTCTTTTTTCAAAATAATTAGCAACCCATCTTTCAAAAAAATGCGGCCTACCCTCCTGATAAACATCTACCCAGTAAATTGAAAGAGGCAATTTGGATATTTTTTGAATAAAATAAGCAGCTATTATGTAGTAATGATTTGGAAATAGGGCGAATATGGTTTCTATTTTATTTTTTCTAATTATTTTCAATCCTTTTATTATAATAACTATAATCCACAAGTGATTAAAATATACGGGAAGGCTAATTTTAAAGGATTTTTTTTTAAGAAAGGTTGGCAGATCACATATATATTGCAGAATATCTAATTCGGATTCATTATCTACAATAGCTCCAGCATTTTTTTCATTAGGTTTCCCCCTTAAAACACATACATCGTCTTTTAGGAGAAATTTCACTATACTTGTTATTACGTTTGATGCGGCTGAAGTAATAGGCGGGAAATAATATGAGATTATTAGTGACTTTCTTTTTTCATATTTTACCATTTATGTTTCGTTTAAAAAACAATGCCAACTTTCTGCTATTTTATTTATTATGACATTATGATTTTATATTTGCGTTTTTGGTCCTAAGCTTTTATTTTTCTGTTATCTGTTCCCTTACAGCAGAAGAAATCCCCGAAAGAAAAGAGGCGCTTTTCTCAATATTTTCCCAGTTTCCTTTAAACCATAGAATTGTTTTGTTCAGTCCGTCTTCAAAGGCTGTTTGAGGTTCATAACCAATAAGTTCTCTTGCTCTGTCAACTGATGCCAAAAGTCTGCTTTTAGTGTCCCATTTTCTATTACCAACCAATTTTATACCTGCTTTATTTCCTGTTAGTTCATTTATCATTGCTGCAAGTTCTCCTACTTTAATCTCTCGTTCTGATGCCAGATTCATTTCCTTGCCTACTGCTTTTATGAAACACCCCGCCCTCAGCAATCCATCTACAAGGTCTTCAACATATGTAAAATCTCTTGTTGCTTCTGTATTTCCTGTGATAGGCAATGGTAAGCCTTTCAATGCCCAATAAATAAAATTTGGGATCACGTTTCTGTATTGCCCCGGGACTTCCCCTGGACCGTAGGAATTAAAAAAACGGGTTTTAATAACCTTCAACCCATAATGGTGGTTAAAGAAATTACAGTATAGTTCTCCGAGCATTTTGGTAATCTGGTATGGTGTTGTCAAATTCATAGACATGAATTCTTCTTTAAGCGGCAGAGGGGCTTCACTTCCATAAATTGAACAGCCTGATGAAGCGTATATGAAACGTTCTGTGTTTGATAAATAGGAATATTCAAGCAGTTTAAGAGTGCCGAGACCGTTTACCTCAAGGTCATGCTCCGGATAATCTACAGAGTTTTGATTTGCAAAAAATGCAGCGAGATGGAAAACAAGATCTGGTTTTTCATTGAAAACCCTTTTTAAATAAATATCGTCGGAAACACTGCCCTTGACAAACATTATGTTTCGTCTCGACGGAATATTCCACTCATAAGAAGCTGACATGTTATCAAGAATAATAATAAGTTTTGCATCTAAATCCGAGAGTTGTTTGCAAAGGTTTGTACCTATTGCACCTGCACCACCTGTTACTAAAATGATCTTATCTTTATAAAAATTCCCTATTTTTTCTTTTGTCTGCATATTAAATCTCTCCTGTAATAATATATTTCCTTAACTAACTGTAATTAAACTATATTTACGCTCAATATGTTATTGCTGAAGTTACAGTGTCTGAATTAAGTTAATGATGACATTATAAAAAAGATTCGGAAAAACTTACATCATCATGTTATAAGTTTTTATACAATTAACGAAAATACAAATATTAAGAAATTAGCTCAGCTAACTAATTGAAGCTAAAACCATTTTAAAAATGCAGAGTTATATTAAATAATAACATAATCTGACTGATTTGTTCCGTAAATTCTTTTCAACGAATTGACTCATAAAAAATATTAACGTATGGAGAAAATACAACATATCGTTGACTCATAATGCATATTCTTAGTTAACTGGTCAGGATTTCCTATATCTGGAGAGCGCTTTTTTGAAATTCTTCAAAAATATGTTTTTTTCATTTTTATCAAAAATCAAATCTGTAAACAAAATACTTGCAATAAGAAAAAAGAAAACAATACTCATAAGCATATTATCCAGCAGAAGGCAAATCGGAATTATACATAAAAAAACAGTGGCTGCTTTTATCTTAAATTTAAATATATACAACCAAATATTCATTAACACTATATTAACGAATATGGAAATAGTATTAGCTATTGCAGCACCTTGCATATGATAATGGGGGATTAAAATATAGCTAAGTATTAAATTAATCCCCAAACCAAGAACATTGTTTACAATAAATATATACGGCTTTTCAATAAGCCATGGGAATACTCCAAGATTTAAGGTAATGCTTGAAAATATTGAAAATATCATCATTATATTTAAAACAGATATGCTCTTTATGTAAGCCTGACCATATAAAATAGAAACGAATTGTTCTTTAAATAACGATAGTGTCACAGCAATAAACATTAGAAAGACAATGTTAATTTTAATACTCAGGTTTACATGTGAAACAACTTTGTTCCTTTCCCCCATTTCCCATCGGTGACTTAAATTTGGGGCTAATACATTATTCGCAATAGCACCAAACATAAAAAGAATGTTTGCTATATTAATAGCCATAGAATAGATACCCACTTCTTCCAGACCTAAAAACCTGTTAAGCACTAATCGCCCCGTATAATTAAATAAAGTATCAATTATAGGTAAGAACGTAAACCATATGGAAAATTTAAATATTTTGCTGTAGAAATTGTCTTCCTGTATTTTTATGTTTTGAGAATCAGAATTTAAAATATATTTCCAAACAATAAAACCAAACACAGGCAATACAAGAACTGATGACATTAAATTAGCCGAAATTGCTGATTCAGCTTTCGGGTATAAAATTACAAATACAATACCTATTACAGTAAAGCATATTAATTGACTGAAACGTAACAGGGAACTCATCTTAAAAACTCTTATGCCGTTAAATGAAGCTGTAATATTTTCATACATTACTGATGGAATTATAGTAAGCGCACATAGCATAATTATAAAGTTGTATTCGGCAGTCTTATATATCAAAGCAGATATCTGCCTTGAAAAGATCAGCGAAATAATAGTAAAAAAAACACTTATTACTACTGTTAGGAAGTAAGTTTTCCTTAAGAAATCACCTAACATGCCTTTTATTTCATATTGGGGGGCATATCGTGTATAAGATGATGGGATGCCCAGCCTGCCTAATGCAACTATTAAGGGAACAAAGAAGAAAGCTAAGTTGAAGACGCCATATTCTGAGGGACCGAGCAGTCGCGCAAATATTATTCCTCTTAAGGTTCCAATTACTCTTTCGACTATCATAAGAAGTAATGTGATGCCGGCAGATTCGATGACTACTTCTTTTTCTAATAATTTTCGAATTGAAAGGGACATTTTGTTTAATTTTACAAACTTATAATTTTAGAAATTGAGTAATATAACATCAAATGGAGATAATTACCGTATTCGAAATTAACAGAGAAACATAGTTAGATTGAGCGAGTATTACTAGAAAAAATCAAACTACCATCTTTAATAAAAGGAGTTCCTCGATGTTCTATCGGATTTTATATAAATCCCTGTGATGTGGTCTTTGCCGCTATTTCTCCCTTAATTTTTTAACTATTATATTAACGATTTGTTCAGCGGCTTTTCCTTCCCCATAGGGATTTTTTTTAGTGGACATGAGCTTATATTCATCTTCATTCCCAAGCAACAAAGAAACTTCTTTAAAAATACCCTCTTTATTATTACCCGCAAGCCTTGCAACACCAGCCGCTACACCTTCAGGCCTTTCTGTTATATTACGAGTTATCAATACCGGTTTCCCAAGTGACGGCGCTTCTTCCTGAACACCTCCGGAATCTGAGATGATAATATATGCCTTGTTCATAAGGTAAACAAATGGTAAATACTCCAGAGGTTCAATTAAGTGGACATTAGATAAGCCCTCTTTCCCAAGAATGTCCTTTACCGGATTTTGAACATTCGGATTTAAGTGCACCGGATATAAAAATTCACAGTCAATAAACTTGAAAGCGAGTTCCTTTATAGCAGTACATATATTAATAAATCCATCTCCAAAGCTTTCTCTCCTATGTCCTGTTATTAATACTAACCGCTTTTCTTTATCAATGAAATCAAACATCTTGTCAAATTTATTTTGTAAATCAGAAAATTTAATCTTCTCGATGATGCTTTTTAAAGCATCAACAACTGTATTGCCGGTTACAAAAATTTGATCTTCACTAATTCCTTCTTTTATCAAATTGCCCTTAGCCCATTCTGTAGGAGCAAAATGGAACTTTGCTATTACGCTCGTTATGCGACGATTTACCTCTTCAGGATATGGAGCATATTTGTCATATGTCCTCAAGCCCGCTTCTACGTGTCCTACGGGGACTTTTTGATAGAATGCCGCTAATGATGCTGCCATAGTCGTAGTTGTATCCCCCTGAACTAAAACCATATCAGGTTTTTCTTTTTCTAAAACTTTTTCGAGGTTTAAAAGAACTTGAGATGTAATATGATATAAATCCTGATTTTCTTTCATAATATTAAAATCATAATCAGGAACTATATTAAATAGATCTAAGGCTGTATCTAACATCTCCCTGTGTTGAGCAGTAACGCATACGATTGATTCTAGTCCATCTGTATTTTTAAGGAATTTCAATACAGGAGCCATCTTAATAGCTTCAGGACGAGTGCCAAAAATTGAAAGAGTTTTCATTTTTTTTAGTTTTTTAAATGTTTATATTACGTGTAGTCTTGCTAAAGGGCTTCCGGTTATCTCCTTATTAACCTTTTAAATTATTCCTTTTTATCTAACAGATACTCTGATAGCATAATATCTGTTACATTATAACAAACGTAAAAACATTTTCATTTAACTGGTTCAAAATCTAAAACTATACCAGGTTTTTTATAATTACCAACATACTAATTGTGAGTACGGTGAATAAGACATGGTAAGAAAGCTGTTATACCTATAATTGTAATAAAAACATAGAATGTTCCGTGTAAAACAATACCTAATGCAATTGCGTCAGGTGCACTGTAGCCGGCGGCATGGAGTGCAAGCGCCCACCAGGCAGCCTGGGTGCCGATACCGGCAATACCCTGAACTGGCAAAATTTGGAAAATCATGTATATTCCATAACCATAAGCGCTTTGTACAGGAGTAAAATCAATGCCGAATGACCGTAACAACAGATGAACTGATACAACACCTCCTATCATCATCAGTATTGACTGAAACAGTGTCGTTCTAAAAGTATTATTTCTGCGCTGTTCTTCTGATATTTTCAACAGTTCGGAAAGTTTTTCGCATATCCTTTGTTTTATATTGCTTTGCCCGGGAAGTTTTTGCATCATTTTCACAAAAAACTGCTCGCTTGAACGTAGAATAGCAAGTAATGATACAAGAAATAAGGCACCTGAAATCCAGATCGCTGCTTCACGATAGGGGGTAATGTCGCTTATCAGCAAAGCACTAATAAAAAATAATACGGACATTGCAAATAGATCCATCAAGCGTGAAAGAAGAAGTATTCTGATCGCACTTAATAAATTAAGACCTGTAAATCGCTTTAAAACATAAGCTGTGGATGCTTCACCGGCTCCACCGGGCAGAGTCGCGGTTATAAAATTATAAAACGCATTTATGTTCCACCAATGTATTAAGGTATTATCCATATGATCCAGCTTAGAAAAACGAGATGCTCTGACAAAATTAGCAAATACAAACACACCGCATGCAGCAATTAAATATTTGACATTCACTCTGCCGGCAATCAAAGAAAATTGCTGCCATTCAACACGCATGAGCAGAAAGATCATAAAGCCGATGGAAACTAACATCGCTAACAAAAAACTTTTTTTAACTTTAATATTCATAAAAAAGAGAAGACACAAATGATTTTGTTGATATTAATAGTAGATGCAATAAATTGAGACTCCTGAAAAAGTCATTTAGAGATTTTCAGTTTTTCCATGCCGGATTTTTTAAAATCCGTCTTCTGTTTTTATAAGTCTATCGTTATTTCCTGTTTTTACTTAAACTTTCTTGCCTTGTTACGATTTTTT
>JACRPZ010000045.1 GCA_016222905.1 Nitrospirota bacterium | reverse complement strand
CTTTCGGTATTACCGCGTCGTATATATAGCTGTAGAAACTGACCTGCCCGTAATCCTTCTTTATCATCGTCCCTCCTGACTTTATGTTTGCTTTATTTATGCAAACTTAATGCCAGTCTTTTTCAGCAGTCTCAATTTACTGAAAAGAGCGTGTTGCAAGAGGCGTGTCTGAGCCTGCCGCATTACGAAGACGGCAGGGACGAAAGTTACAAGGCTGAAGTCATACTGATGGGTCTCGGATTTTCCATTGAAGATCTCGTTCTCAATCCCGCGCAGTTATCCGGCGGATTTCAGGTGAGGCTGAATCTTGCGAAGTTGCTCGTCTCGGACCCGAATCTCCTGCTGCTTGACGAACCCACAAACTATCTCGATATCGTGTCGCTCCGCTGGCTTGTTCAATTTTTAAGGTCATGGAAAAAGGAGCTGATGATAATTACCCATGACCGCGCAATTATGGACAGCGTTACCACACATACAATGGCGATCCATCGCTGCGGTATAAGAAAGATTGCCGGGCCTACGGAAAATGTGTATCAGCAATTAATGCTGGAAGAAGAGATATATGAAAAGACACGGGTAAACGACGAGAAGAAGCGGGCGGAGATCGAGCAGTTCATTAACCGCTTCCGTGCCAAGGCTACCAAGGCGAAGGCGGTCCAGTCGAGGGTCAAGGCATTGCAGAAAAAGGAGCGGCTCGAAAAATTATCAGACACAAAGAACCTTGACTTCAGCTTTAACTCTGCCCCCTTTCACAGCAAACAGCTTATGGAAGTGAAAGACCTGTATTTCGGATTTAAATTCGGCGAACCGTTAATTGACAGAGTGAGCTTTTCTGTCGGGAAGAAGGACCGCATCGCTATTATAGGAAAGAACGGCAAGGGCAAGACAACTCTCCTGAACCTTCTTTCCGGGGAATTAGCTCCTTTGAGCGGCGAGGTGCGATGTCATAATGACCTGAAGTTTGCGTATTTCGGACAGACGAATATAAACCGCCTCGACCCAAAGAAGACCGTGGAGGAAGAGATCATGGAAGCGCACCCTGACCATAACAGGGGCGCGTCACGCACCATATGCGGGGTCATGATGTTTCCAAAAGACAACGCGCTGAAAAAGATAAGCGTCCTCTCAGGCGGCGAGAAGAGCCGGGTGCTTCTTGGCAAACTGCTCGTCAGCCCTGCCAACATGCTGATACTTGATGAACCAACGAACCACCTCGATATGGAATCCACCGATTCCCTGCTTGAGGCGATAGACGACTTCAGCGGAGCCGTGGTCATAGTTACCCATAGTGAAATGATACTCCATGCCATCGCAACACGGCTCATTGTATTTGACGGCGGGAAGGCGACACTTTTTGAAGGCACGTATCAGGACTTCCTTGACAGAGTGGGATGGAGCAATGAAATCCCCCCGAAGCCGCGTGACGCTAAAGCGAATGGGGGCAAAACCGTGGACAAGAAGCTCCGACGACGCCTCCGCGCTGAACTGGTCAATGAGAAGTCAAAGACGCTCGGCGCCTTGCAGAAGCGGATTGCTGAAATTGAACGCGAGATCGTCAGTCTTGAAGCGATTATCGGGCAAGGTAACAAGGACATTATGGATGCATCAGCTAAAGGTGACGGCGGCGCCATCACTGCACTGTCAAAATCACTCCACAATTCACAATCAAAAATTGATTCCCTCTTCTCCGAACTCGAACGCCTGCAGATCGAGCTTGAAAACAAGACCAAAGAATTTGAAGAAAGATTCAATGGGATGGAGACGGTGCAGTAGGGGAAGTAAGAATAGGGACATAAACTTCAATTAGGCATAATCTGCCACCCTTTTTATCATGCTTGTATTTTAAAAGATAGGCTGTCAATTTGTAAGGTAAATCTACGGGAATTCCCGGATTTTCAGGCATCAGAAGAAATGATTACGGGATCAAATGATGATCTTCCCATCGTTTGCAGGGCTTGGGGCTGTTTATTATCTAAGGAAGACAAAAGGCAATGGGCAAATAGGTAATCGGTCAGAGGTTATAGGTGAAGTATAAAAAGAGGGCAAGGTTTCAACCTTGCCCTCTTTGAATTGAGACATTATCCTTAAAGAAGTTCCTGCTGCTGATCTTCCTCTTCTTTAATCACCCTGCCAATGCCTACAACTTTATTGTCATCCGCAAGGTCAATCAGCTTTACCCCCTGCGTGCTCCTGCCGATGACACGTATCTTTGACGCATTGATGCGTATCAGCTTGCCTCCGCTTGCGATAATTATTATCTCATCATCATTAGTGACCTGAAGCACGCCAACAACCTTCCCGTTCTTCGGAGTCACCTTCAGCGTTATAACGCCTTTGCCGCCCCTCTTCTGGCTTCTGTACTCATCCTGCTTGGTCCTCTTCCCGAACCCTTTTTCAGTTACCGCAAGAAGAGTGGTGTCTTTATCCAGAACATCAACGGAGACGACCTCGTCATCTTTCTTAAGCCTCATGCCCCTTACGCCTCGCGAAACCCGGCCTATCTCTCTTGCGTCCTTCTCATTGAATTTTATCGAGAAGCCTTCACGCGTGCTAAGAATAACATCTTTATAGCCGTCTGTCTGTCTTACCCCCACAAGCTCGTCACCCTGGTCGATCTTGATGGCCGCTATGCCTTTTGCCCTTGGATTGCTGTAGGCCTTCAGCGAGGTCTTCTTTACAACTCCCATCTTGGTCGCCATGAAGAGATAACGGTCTTCCTTAAACTCTTTAACAGGGATAACTGCTGTAACCTTCTCCCCTTCTGAAAGACTCAGGAGGTTAACGATCCCTTTACCCTTTGAAGCCCTGCCTGTCTCTGGGACCTCATAGACTTTCAGCCAGTAAAGACGTCCAAGATTTGAGAAGAAGAGGACATGGTCATGTGTTGAGGCGATAAAGAGGTGCTCTACAAAATCATCCTCTCTCGTATCCATGCCTATAAGTCCTTTGCCGCCCCTCCTCTGGCTTTTGTAGAGGTCTAAAGAGTTCCGCTTGATATATCCCTGACGGGTGATGGTAACCACCATCTCTTCTTCCGTTATCAGGTCTTCAATGGTTATCTCCTGCGCCTCTCCGGTGATTGCCGTACGTCTCTTGTCAGCGTACTTCTCCTTTATCTCAAGAAGCTCTTCCTTTATGATCTTATTTACAAGCTCAGGGTTCGCAAGTATCGCCTTGAATTTTTCTATCTCTTTTAAAGTCTCTTCATAATCCTTTATTATCTTGTCCCTCTCCAGTCCGGTCAGCCTCTGGAGCTTCATGTCGAGTATTGCCTGGGCCTGGATCTTTGAGAGCGGGAATTTCGCTGTCAGTCCTTCAAGCGCCTCTGCGGGAGTCTTTGAACTGCGGATCAGTTTAATAATCGCGTCAAGGTTGTCAAGCGCGATCTTGAGCCCTTCAAGGATATGTAACTTCTCCTCAGCCTTTCTTAACTCGAACTTTGTCTTTCTGACAATAACATCGCGCCTGTGCTGGAGAAAGAGCGATAGAAGCTGGATAAGGTTCAGCACCTTAGGCTGGCCGTTTACAATGGCAAGGAGTATGACCCCGAATGTACTTGCCATAGGCGTATGCTTATAGAGCTGGTTGAGGATCACCTGCGGTATCTCGCCCTTCTTAAGCTCTATTACAACACGGATACCCTGCCTGTCGGACTCGTCCCTCAGGTCTGATATTCCTTCGATCTTTTTTGTATGAACGAGTTCGGCTATCTTCTCAAGAAGCCTTGCCTTGTTTACCTGATACGGCAGCTCCGTTATTATGATGCGCTCGCCTTTTGCGTACTCTTCCATCATTGTCGCAGCCCTGATCCTTATCAGCCCTCTGCCTGTTGTGTATGCGTCAAAAATCCCCTGCCTTCCATGTATAGCGCTGCCTGTTGGAAAGTCCGGCCCCTTTATCTTCTTCATAATATCTTTGAGAGAGACATCAGGATTCTCTATCATCATTACAAGCCCGTCTACAACCTCCCCTAAATTATGCGGCGGGATATTCGTTGCCATGCCTACTGCAATGCCCGCGGAACCGTTGATCAGGAGGTTCGGGACTTTTGTGGGAAGGACAACCGGCTCTTTGGTCGTCTCGTCAAAATTTGGGATGAAGTCAACTGTCTCCCTGTCAATATCGGTGAGCATCTCTTCCGCGATCTTTGTGAGCCTCGCCTCTGTATAACGGTATGCCGCTGCCGGGTCTCCGTCAATAGAGCCGAAGTTGCCCTGCCCGTCAACAAGGACGTTGCGCATGTTAAAGTCCTGCGCAAGCCTTACAAGCGCATCATATACAGCATTGTCTCCGTGAGGATGATACTTCTTCAGCACCTCGCCCACGACACCGGCGCATTTTGAATGCTTCTTGCCGGGCAGGAGACCTTCTCTGAACATTGCATAGAGTATGCGGCGCTGAACAGGCTTCAGCCCGTCCCTCACATCAGGCAGCGCCCTTCCAACGATCACGCTCATGGCGTAATCGAGATAGGATTTTCTCATCTCTTCTTCAATGTTTATATTAATCTTTCCCATTAAATCTCCTTAAGAATAAGTGAGAACTAAGAACTTAGAACCGGGAAGTAAAAAGAGAAATTTGTTATTTCTTACTTCTTAGTTCCTATTTCTCAGTTCTTAGTTATATGTCCAGATTTCTTACCTCAAGCGCGTGTTTCTCAATAAACTCTTTTCTCGGCTCAACATTGTCGCCCATGAGGATGGTGAATATCTCTTCGGCCTTTACAGAATCCTCGACGCTCACCTGCATCAAGGTCCTCTTTTTGGGGTCCATTGTCGTCTCCCAGAGCTGCTGAGGATTCATCTCGCCGAGACCCTTATATCTCTGTATGCTGATGCCTTTTTTTGCTATGGCGAGTATGTGCTCGAAGAGGTCTCTTATGTTCCCGAATTCTTTAATATCATCGTTATTTTTTATTTTATACGGCGGGTCTCCGAGGTCCTTGAGAGACGCGCGGAGGCTCTTAAGCTCCCTGAAATCAGGCGATGATAAAAATTCGTTGTCTACAATCAGCTTGAGACCGTCTCTCTGAAGTTCAATCCTGAATGCCTGATGTTCTTCGTCAGGCTCGATCTTTTCAGAAATGAGCGGTAGCTTCTTCCTGAGGCTTGCAATCAGAGCGTTTATCTGTTTTTCGTCTTTTAATGTGTCCTTCTGAACATCAAGAGCTATAAGGAGTTTGATCGCATCAGTATCTATCTTCCTTCTGGCAAACCACTCGATAAGCTTTGAGAACTTTGAGAGCTTCCTGATGTAAGGTATTATATCTTTGCCTGTCAATGAACCTCCGTTTACACGGATCTCTATATCCTCCGATGCCAGTTCAAAGAGCATATCTTCGAGTGTGCTCTCATCCTGTATATAACGCTCGGACTTGCCTTTCTTTACCCTAAAGAGGGGCGGCTGGGCGATAAAGAGATAACCTTTCTCTATTATCTGGGGCATCTGCCTGAAGAAGAAGGTGAGGAGGAGGGTCCTTATATGCGCCCCGTCCACATCAGCGTCAGTCATAATAATGATCTTATGATAACGGGCCTTTGCAATATCAAAGTCCTCTGCACCTATGCCGGTGCCCAGAGCGGTTATCAGTATCCTTATCTCATCGGAATTCAGCATCTTGTCAAAGCGTGCCTTTTCAACATTGAGGATCTTTCCCTTAAGGGGCAGTATCGCCATATTCTGCCTGTCCCTGCCCTGTTTTGCAGAGCCTCCCGCAGAGTCGCCCTCAACAATATATATCTCGCTCAGTGCCGGGTCTTTCTCAGCGCAGTCAGCAAGTTTTCCTGGAAGCCCCGTGTTCTCGAGCGCGCCCTTTCTCCTTGTGAGATCTCTTGCCTTTCTCGCAGCCTCCCTGGCCCTTAAAGCCTGAATCGCCTTCTCTATTATCTTTCTCGCTACAGCCGGGTTCTGCTCAAAATAATTGCCTAATGCATCATTGACCAGGGATTCCACTATCCCCTTCATCTCGCTGTTGCCTAACTTCGTCTTTGTCTGGCCTTCAAACTGCGGATCGGGAAGTTTGACGCTCACAACAGCCGTCAGTCCTTCCCTGATGTCATCGCCGGTCAGGGATTCCTTTGATGTTATAAGGTTGTTTGATGTGGCATAGCTGTTGGCTGTTCTTGTAAGCGCGGATTTAAAACCTACAAGGTGGGCTCCGCCTTCCTTGGTATTGATATTATTTGCAAACGAGTAGAGGGTCTCGGAATAGCCATCATTATACTGAAGGGCAACCTCTGCTGTGATGCCGTCTTTCTCCTTTATTACATAAACCGGCTTTGGATGCAGAAGATTCTTGTTTTTGTTGAGGTGTTCTACAAAAGATATAATGCCTCCGCTGTAGAAGAATACCTGCTCTTTGCCGCTCCTCTCATCAGTAATGCTGATCTTGAGCCCCTTGTTCAGAAACGCCATCTCTCTGAACCTGTTTGAGAGAGTATCATAATTGAATTCTATGTCTTCGAATATTTCAACATCCGGTTTGAAAGTTATCTTGGTCCCCCTGCTTTTGGTGTTCCCTACCTGCATGAGCTTATCCGTTGGGACGCCCCTTTTATAATGCTGTTCCCAGACTTCCCCGTTCTGTTTGACCTCAAGGTCAAGCCATTCAGAGAGGGCATTGACAACGGATACGCCGACGCCGTGAAGCCCTCCTGATATTGTATACGCCTTGCTTTCGAATTTACCGCCTGCATGAAGCTCTGTAAGGGCGATCTCGGCAGCCGATCTTTTTTTGGAGTCCCCGGGATGCAGCCCCGTTGGGATGCCCCTTCCATTGTCAATAACAGTGACGCTCCCGTCCATATTGATGGTGACGCTTATCTCGCTGCAGAAGCCCGCAAGCGCCTCGTCAACGCTGTTGTCTATAACCTCATAGACAAGATGATGAAGCCCGTCAATGCTTGTGCTTCCTATGTACATGGCAGGCCTCTTCCTGACAGCCTCAAGCCCCTTCAGCACCTTTATTGAGTCTGCGCCGTATTCCTCCGGCGCCTTTGTCTTCTTATCTTCCATTTATTCCCTTTCTTGAATATTCACTCTCTTACCAGTCGTTAATAAGTAAAGACGCATAAATTAGTCGTCATGCCCGTCCCGATGCTTCGGGATAATCGGGCATCCAGGTCTTTAGCTGTCTGGATTCCCGCTCAACAGACTGCGGGAATGAAAAACTATATGGATTTACTTATGTGAATCACACCCTCATCGGCATAATGACACATTTACATCCCTTCTCTTCCGCCTCAAGCAGAAGCGACGGACTCAGCGGTTCCTGAAGCTCGATCTTCATTGACTCCCCGTCCATTGACTGGACTGCATCAATGAGGTAGCGGGCATTATATCCGATAGAAATATCTTCCCCTTTATATTGAGCTGCCATCTCTTCTCTTGCCTCGCCGACATCAGGGTTTATGGAGCTCAGGGTTACCTTGCCGGACTCAAGGTCAAACCGCACTGCATTTGTGCGCTCTCTGCTCATAATTGAGATCCTTTTCAGCGCCTTTAAAAATGTTATCTTGTCGAGCGTAACCTGCTTTTCATTGTCCTTGGGGATTACCTGCTCGTAGTTTGGATATGTGCCCTCTATAAGCCTTGAGGTAAGGACAAGGCTGTCAATAATAAAGAAGATATGGTTTTTATCAAGGCTGAGGCTTATGCTGCCCGAAGCGCCTTCAAGCAGTCTCCTCAACTCCATGGCAGCCTTCTTCGGCAGAATGAGCTTCTTCTCTTCAGAAAGAGTTCCGTCAATATTCTTCGTGACCATGGACAGTCTGTGCCCGTCAGTGCCGACAACCTTTAGTTCAATATTCTTTTTCTTCGGGATAAAGTGCATGAGGAGGCCGTTCAGCGTGTATCTTGTATCGCTTTCGCCTGTTGCGTAAATTGTCTTCTCTATCATCTCCCTGAGTGTCTCAGCATTTATCTTAAGCTCTTCCTGACCCGCCGGGATCTCCGGCAATGCCGGGTACTCTGCCTCAGGAAGTCCCATTAATTTAAAGGTGCTTTTCCCTGAGGTGACTTTAAGCCAGTTATTCTCCTGAGACTCTATCAGTATGTCTCCTTCCACTTCCCTTGCGATCTCAAAGAGTTTTCTCGCCGGAATGCAGAGGCTCCCCTTCTCAATTATCTCTGCGTCAATAGGGCCTTTAAGTGCAATATCAAGGTCAGTAGCCAGCAGGGATGATGTCTTGCCGACCTTCAGCAAAAAATGGCTGAGGATAGGCATGGTTGTTTTCTTATCAACTATTCCCTGAATGCTTTGCAGTGCCGCCTGGATCTCTACTTTTTCTATCTTGAGCTTCATTTTTCCCCTCCCGGTTCAATGATTCGTTAAACCTTACATAACAGAGATTAAGATTTTATATAACTACTCAGGTTGTTTAGACTGTAGTCTGGTAGGACTATCTACCTAAACACCTACAGACTATCCACCTGAGTAGTTACGATTTTATCTTATTTATCAGGTGATCTATCTTCTTGTTAAATTCCTCGTCCTCTTTTCTGCGTTTCTCGATAAGTTTGCATGCGTGTATAACTGTTGAATGATCTTTGCCGCCAAAGCTCTTCCCGATGTCGCTGAGCGAAGAATCGGTCAGGGTCTTGCATAAATACATTGCAACCTGTCTTGGGAACGCAATGTCCCTTGTTCTTTTTTTTGCCTTTATCTCCTGAGGCTTCAGTCCGTAGTATTCACATACTGTCTTCTGTATAGAATCTGAGGAGAGCGCCTTTACCTCATCATGGATCAGGTCTTTCAGGACGTTTTTTGCCATCTCAACGGTTATCTCTTTGCCTGAGAGGGAAGAGTGCGCGCCAAGCCTTATCATACATGCCTCGAGGTCCCTGATATTTGATTTGATGCTGTGTGCTAAAAAACTGATAACATCCTCCGGAAGGTCAACACCCTCTATCTCAGCCTTCTTGCCTAATATCGCCATCTTGGTCTCAATATCAGGGAGCTGTATATCCGCAATAAGCCCCATGCCGAATCTGGACCTCAGCCTCTCGGTAATCGGAGAAATATCTATTGGAGGCCTGTCGCTTGAAAAGACAATCTGCTTGTGAGTATCGTAAAGGGCGTTGAATGTATGGAAGAGTTCCTCCTGAGTTCCGCTCTTGCCGGCAATGAACTGGATATCATCAATAAGAAGGACATCAAGGTTTCTGTACTTTTCTTTGAATTTATCCATCTTGTCATTTCTCATGGAGTAGACAAATTCATTCATAAACTGCTCGGCAGGCGCATAGAGTATCTTGGCATCCTGCTGCTTATCTATCACTAAGTTGCCTATTGCGTTCATTAGATGCGTTTTGCCAAGCCCGACACCCCCATAGATAAATAGAGGGTTGTATGTCTTGCCGGGTGCACTGGCAACCGCCCCTGCCGCTGCATGGGCGAATTGATTGCTCGGACCGACTACAAAGGTTTTAAATGTAAATTTCGGGTTAAGAAAAATGCCGCGGTTTGCGAGTTTCGCCCTTCTGTCCTCACGCCCTTTCTCAATCTTTCTGTGGGCCGGATCATCATCTTTCTCAAAAACCTTGAATTTGACAGCGAGCTCTTTCTTAAAAAATTTTTGAAGCGTCTCGGCAATCAGCCCCGGGTAATGGTCATCAATCCATTCCCTGAAGAACCTGTTCGGAACCTCGAGTACTGCATTCTGATTTTGAAGCTCTAAAAATTTTATAGGCCTGAACCATAATTCAAATGTCTGAGCTCCGACTTTTGCTTCTATGGATTCAACGGTTTTTCCCCAAGCTTCTTCTATACTCATTATTCCCCTGCATATTTAATTGAATTTAATAAAAAGGCGGCCTTCGCAGTTATTAACAGCTGTTTGTAAGTTGTTGATAAACTTGCCGAAAGGTTGAATATTATATCCCATGCCTGTTGTCATAAGCAAGCTATTTTTTACGGCTTTTGAATCGTCTTGTTGACGCAGTGAAAAGCTATAAGACAGGGGCTTTCTTCACAAATATCAGATGTAATCAATTGCATTGGCGGCTGAGACGAAGGATTAACATCCGATTTATATATTAATCCTTATTAAAGATGTAATAAAATACATTAGATGACGTCAAGCTTTTGTATTGACTGCATGCGCAAAGTTATGCTACCGTTCCTATAATAACTGGTTCCTCACTCGCTCCGCTCGCGGGGAATGAGGCATTTCAATGTGGAGAAAGTAAGCGAGAAACTTTATATCAATAATCTCTGCTGTATTAGTTATTCTTTAAATGGATGCGCCGGAACTACAGCCATCAAGAATCTGGCATTGCCGCCCGTAAGTATAATCGAGGGGGAATATTACGCAACTTGATGACAGTGGATTTACCCTGAGGGATAATTCCGGCGCAATCTATGTCAGAGCCGTATTGCCAGGCAACAAAAAACTAAATATTTCTGTTGATGAGAAAGTCAAGGTATATGGCAACTTACAAGGCAGTCAGGAAAAAGTATTTGACGGGTATGTTATCAAGAAGTCGACAGGGGAGCAGATCATTGTAAGCAATCCGACTCCTCACTTCGGCTTCATTATCCAGAGTTCTTTTGAGTAGTGCCTTTAATGTGCTTGCAGCCGACCCGCCTTCAGCCTACGGTCTCCGCGGCTAAGGCATAACAGAAAAATCATCTTCTCTAATAACCCTCATCTATCCTGCGCTTTCACACAAAACCCCCGATTTTTAGTACTATAAAATTATGTCAGAGCATCAAAAAAGATACGGAATGCTGATCAACCTGAACAGGTGCGTAGGCTGTTACGCCTGTCAGGTTACATGCAAGGCTTGGCATAATCTTCCATTCGGAGTATTTCACATCAGGGTAGAGACTTATAAATCCGGGGTGTTTCCGGATATCAGGAAATCTTTTCTGCCCCGCCTCTGCAGCCACTGCAACAATCCCAAATGTATTGAATCATGCAGAGAAGATGCCCTCTTCCAGACCCCTGAGGGAATTGTAATGCTGAATGAAGAGGCCTGCACAAGCTGTCTGAGTTGTTTTGACGCATGCCCGTATAAGGCTATTCAGATGAACCCATATACCAATAAAGCCGCCAAGTGTGATTTCTGCTACAGCCTGCTCCAAAAAGATGAACTGCCGGTATGCGTAAGGAGCTGTATGGGCAAGGCGATTTTATTTGGGGATATAAATGATAAAGAAAGCGAAATATCCATTGCGCTGAAAAATAATCAGATAAAAGTCATAAGCTGTGAATATGAGACAAATCCCTCGGTATTTTATATAAGCAGGCAGGAGGAAAGCGGAGCACCTTTAAAGAATTTTAACTTCAGTAAAGCTCTATACAAACCTTCAGCATCTGCCAAAACAAAGCGGATCGTTAAAGATGAGGGGGATAAAGGAAAATTTGTATACACATCAGATGTAATGTGCCCGTCAGAGTGCGGCATTGTTGTATATGTGGAAGACGGCGAGGCCAAGAAGATACTCGGCAATACTCATTCGCTGATAAACAACGGCGCCTTCTGCGCAAAAGGGGCTTCAGGGCTTCAGATGACTTACTCCCCGCACAGGATCAAGACCCCTCTCAGAAGGATCGGAGAACGCGGGGAGGATAAATGGGAGGAGATAACATGGGAAGAGGCCGCTGATTATATAGCCAAACAACTTATTGATATCAAGAAGAGCTACGGCGAGGAATCTGTATTCCTTGATGTCGGAGATGTTACAGACCGTGAGGCATTATACCGCCTGTTCCATGCATTCGGCACGCCAAACACATTTAATCACGGCAGCATATGCGACCCTAACCGCAAGTGGGGACAATGGATAATGACGGGAGATGAAAGGCCTCTGCCGGATCTTCAGCGGCCTATGCTGCTCAGGGATAAAGACGGTAAAACCTCTCTCAAGTATAAACATGACGCAAAACTTATACTGAGCATAGGTTCAAACCCCTTTGTTGCAACAAGGTTCAATTACATGTCGAAGGGCATCCCCGCAGCAAGGGAGGAGAATGACTGTAAATATATTGTCATAGACCCTTCCCATACAAACTCCGCCATGCTTGCGGATAAGTGGATCCCGATAATACCCGGCACTGATGCTGACCTTTTGGCAGCAATGCTCTTTTACATATTAAAGAATGATTCCGAGGGCTCAACTTCAAGAAGATACATTGATTATGATTTTATTGAAAGATACACCTCAGGCTGGCCTGAATTTAAAAAGGCTTTTCTTGAATATGCAAAAAAGATGGACCCCGCGAACAATATGCTTTACTTCACCCCTGAATGGGCGGAAGAGAAGACCGGCATCAAAAAGAGCGATATAGAGGAGACAGCGCATCTCTTTGGAATAACAAAGCCCGCTTCAATTGAGATAGGGATGCACGGCACAGCCCATCATACAAGCGGAGATGTCACTTCAATATTGATGACCGCGCTCTGTCTGATAACCGGAAATATGGATATGCCGGGAGGGCTGGTATTCTTTGATTCGCAGAAGCCCAAGAAGGGAGGAGCGACTGTTGGAAAGGAGTTTCTTGAAAGAACTGTTATTAGAAGAGTTAACGGCAATGACATCTCCGGCAGATTATCCGAGCTGAATAAAGACCTTTACGGCGATTATCCCGCAGCATTTAAAGGGGTAATAACGGACATACCGGAAAAGATACGGAATGGCGTAAAGATAAAGCACGGGACGTTTAAAGGGTTAGACTATCCTGTCAAGGCATTCATTTCAAGGGCAGGCAATCCGATAATAACAGCGGGAAGCACCCCTGACTGGATAGATGCCGTGACATTAAAAGATAGCGGCAGATACAGTCTTGAATTAATGGTATTCATTGACACTCATATTAATGTAACCGGCAGGTATGCTGACATTGTCCTTCCTGAAGCCGGATTTCTTGAGAGGATGGGAGTGAGCGATGTCTATACCATGAGCCCTGAACTGGCGATACGTGATCAGGTGATAAAACCGCTTCATGAATCCAAAACAGATTATGAGATAATGATCGCGATATCCGATGCATTAATCAAGAATGGAGACCCTGATATCAAAGCCGGAGACTTCAGAGCGAGGTATATGGATGAAGGGGATTTTATAAACGAGATATTAAGCGATGCGCCCGGATTTTATAATATCGGCGAACCCCTTCCCTACCCTGATCTTCCAGAAGGATGCAAAATAATCGGCGTTCCCGATAATCCAGGAGCAAGCCTTGAAAATAAGGTGATAAAGGTAGGCGAGCCGCTCACTGTTGACTGGCTGCGAAGACATAACGGCGTTGCAGTATGGCCTGCGAGTTATTACCGGTATAAAAAATCGGACGGCTCTCCATCCGGCATATATCCCAGGACTGACTCAAAGAAGTTTGAGTTTAAGTTCAGCTATCTTGAGAATATCAACAAAAGGCTTGGAACAGATTACCCGGCTACATTCTATTGGACTGAATGCAAATGGAATCCCAAAAATCCTGAGTATAAAAAGAGCGCTCAAGAGTATCCGTTTCAGTTAATAACCGGCAGGGTGCATCACTCTATGACGATGACAACAGTCTGTCCATATCTCGCAGAGACTGAAACAGAATGCATGAAGCCATTAAATGATGAGTTTAATTATGCAATGCCGAAACTGAATGATATCCCAAACGAATACGGTTTCCCTGACAATAAAAAGATATTTTTTAAAGCCGGAAGCGTATCGATCCCGCTCTTTGCATTTAACAAGACGGATGGTGAAAGCCTTCGCATAAAAACGGGGGACATTATAATGCTGGAGAATCCTCAAAGGAAGAGGATCAAAGGTAAGGCGCTTTTGACTGATGAGATAATGCCGGGAGTTATAAAGACAGCCTTTGGTCCCGGAGGCCAGAAAGCATCAGGAATAGGATTTATGAATGAGACTGCTGAATACACTCCAAACATCAATGACCTCCATGATCCTGAGAACTTCAACAGACTTACCGGAACACCGGGTTTCGGAGATATAATGGTGAAAGTCATAAAATAGAAAGAGGCTGCAGTAGCTGCAAAACCATCTCCAGGGAAGCTCATGATTTTTTAAGCTTTCCATGAAATTTGATCTCAATTATTTGACTTTCCACGCATCTTTAAAGTAAGTTATATACGCCTTACACATCGCGGGGTGGAGCAGCCTGGTAGCTCGTCGGGCTCATAACCCGAAGGTCAGAGGTTCAAATCCTCTCCCCGCTACCAATTAAAATCAAGGACTTACGGTTTTCCGTGAGTCCTTTTTTTATTAAAAAAGTGGGTTTTTCTAACGGATTTCTAACGGATTTAAAAGAATTCTCTAAAAGCTCTACCTGTTGCCTGTTAAAATCAGCGTCATTAAACAGGTGTCAGTAAATATCCAGCGCACTGATAGCACACCAACCATTGGTTGCGGAAATTAGCTTGAAAAAACAAATCTGCCATTCAGCTTGCAAATAGTTGCACCGAATGAGTATTTGAAACGAGATTGAAAATTCTACAGCCTCTCCCTCACCAGATTCTCAACTACCGACGGATCTGCAAGCGTTGAAGTATCGCCTAAGTCTTCGACATCGCCCTTTGCGATCTTGCGGAGAATTCTTCTCATAATCTTTCCGCTTCTGGTTTTCGGCAGTCCCGGCGCAAACTGCATCTTGTCCGGGGTAGCTATTGGGCCGATCTCTGTCCTGATGTGGCTTATTAATGTCTTTTTCAGAGCATCTGAAGGCTCGTTGCCTCCTTTGAGGGTTACATAAACATAGATGCCTTCGCCCTTTATCTCATGGGGAAATCCGACGACAGCGGCTTCAGCCACTGTGGCGTGGCTCACAAGCGCGGACTCGACCTCTGCTGTTCCAAGCCTGTGCCCGGAGATGTTGATGACATCGTCTATCCTTCCCATTAGCCAGTAGTCGCCGTCCTCATCTATCCTAGCGCCGTCGCCTGACATGTAGCGGCCGGGGAATCTGTCGAAATAGACCTCTTTCATGCGCTTATGTTCAGGGTCGCCGTATGTCCCGCGTATCATGCCGGGCCAGGGCTTATCAATAAGAAGGTATCCGCCTTCATTAACACCGGCAGTGGAACCGTCCTCTTTTACTATCTTCGGCACTACGCCGGGGAAAGGTTTGTTCGCAGAGCCGGGCTTGAGCGTCATCGCACCCGGAAGCGGCGTGATAAGAATGCCGCCTGTCTCAGTCTGCCACCATGTGTCGACTATCGGGAGCCTGCCTTTGCCCACATGCGTGTGATACCACATCCATGCCTCGGGATTAATCGGCTCGCCCACTGAGCCGAGGAGTTTCAGCGAAGAAAGGTCGTATTTCTCCACCCATTTTTCGCCTTCTCTCATAAGCGCCCTTATGACAGTGGGGGCGGTATAAATCGTATTCACCTGATGCTTCTCGCATATGTCCCAGAACCTTCCGGCATTTGGATATGTGGGAATGCCTTCAAACATGAGGCTCGTCGCGCCTGCTGAAAGAGGCCCATAGACAATGTAGCTATGGCCTGTGACCCATCCTATGTCAGCAGTGCAGAAGAAGATATCCTCATCATGATAATCGAATATCCATTTGAATGTTATGTTTGTGTATACCATATATCCGCCGGTTGTATGGAGTACGCCCTTCGGAGTTCCTGTAGAGCCTGATGTATAAAGGATATAAAGCGGGTCTTCAGCATCCATTTGCTCTGGTTCGCAATAGTTTTTTATATCGTCTGCCGACATTTCCTCATGCCACCAGAGGTCTCTGCCCTTCTTCATCTCTATATCCCCGACCCTGCGCACGACTATCATCTTCTCCACCGTAGGGCACTCTTCGACTGCCTCGTCAGCATTTGCCTTAAGCGGGACCTGCTTGCCGCCTCGTAATCCTCTGTCAGAAGTGATGACCATCTTTGCGCCGCAGTCCTGTATCCTGCTTTTAAGCGCATGCGCGCTGAAACCGCCGAATACTATGCTGTGTATCGCGCCGATCCTCGCGCATGCAAGCATCGCAATGGCAAGTTCAGGGATCATCGGCATGTATATGGAGACCCTGTCGCCCCTCAACACGCCATTCTTCTTCAGGACATTCGCAAAGCGGTTTACCTCTCGGTATAACTGCTGATAAGTATATGTCTTATATGAGCCGTCGTCAGCCTCCCATATTATCGCGGCCTTGTTTTTCGTTGCTGTTGTTATATGCCTGTCAAGACAGTTGTATGAAGCATTCAGTTTGCCGCCTATGAACCACTTTATATCAGGCTTGCGGAAATCATATTCAAGCACCTTGTCCCATTTCTTGTACCATGAGATATTCTTCTCAGCGATCTCAGCCCAGAAGCCCTCCATATCATCAACGGAACGTTTATATATCTCTTCATACCCTTCAAGGCTCCCTATGTGCGCCTTTTTGCTGAACTCCTCTGACGGCGGGAAGGTCCTTGTTTCAGACATTAAGACCTGGATGGATTGCTCTTCTGACATATCCGGCTTCCTCCTTAATAAATGTCGTTCTGTTGTATTTATGTTAAAAAGAGAAAAAAATCATGAAAATATCACCCTCCCCTTAATCCCCTCCCCTCAAGGGAGGGGAATTTAAAGAGTCCCCTCGCCCCTTGGGGGAGAGGGTTAGGGAGAGGGGTATTTCTGGTCAATGACGACGCTTACTTTATTCTCACAATTTTCTTAAATATTATTTTACATCTTCAGGCATTTTCTTATTATCTTCCCCGGCATAGTCTGATCTGTCCTCAGAGCACCATGGGGACAGACCTCTATGCAGCAGTAACATCTTATGCACTTATCATAGTTAAAATCAATCCTTTTTTTCGAGTGGCTTATCGCTCCGGCAGGACAGTACTTCCAGCATTCTCCGCAGAGCTTGCACTTTTTGTCACTGCATACAGGCCGCTGTGTTAAGTGTGTTCTTATGAATTTATGAAACCTCTTGGGGCCGAACATCCCGGAGCTCATCTCCGGAAACTTAAAGTCTCTTATCTCAGGAACGACCCCTTCAATCTCAAACTCTTTATCTGCAATCCCATCCTCAATCACGATCTTATTGGTCAATAACTCCTCAGGATTTATGCCAAGCATTCTGCATAAAGCAATATCAAGAGACGCTGCATCCTGACTGCCTGCAATTATGCCGATCTCCCTCGGCTCGCCGCTTCTGCCCGGCCCCTGTCCCTCCATCGCCAAAATCCCGTCAATTATAGTTACAGAGGGTTTGACAGCCTGATATATTCTGACAAGCAGCCTTGCAAACATCTCTCTGTCAGTGCCTGCTCTCAAATGCCATTCGGGCTTCTTCATCCCAACTATACAGCCGAAGAGATTTTTTACTCCAAGCGTAAGGAGCATCTGTGAGTGGGTCTTTAATTTTGGAAGGTTTATAAAGAGCTCGGCATTCATGGCGTCTTCTGCAATCTCTATCTTTCCGAATGGTTTCCCAATCTCGACAGAAACAGATTTCCTGAACGCACTGAACTCTACCTTGAGCCCCTCAAGAGCACTTTTGATCCCGCTCTCCATTAGTATCTTTTCAAAAGAGCCTGTGGCAGGACTGTCAGAGATAACAGGGAGAGCCCCCTTATCAAGCACATACTCAGCCGCCGCTCTAATGATCAAAGGGTGGGTGACTATCGCCTTGTCAGGAGATGCCGGCGCAAGGAGGTTCGGTTTTATCAGCACACGACTTCCCCTCTTGACCATGCCTCCTGCTACCGCGTCGAAGAGTTCAAAGAAAGCAGGCTTTAATGTCTTATAGTCGTATGCCACATTCCTTATTATTACCTTTGCCATAGTTATATATCTTAACCCAAAAAAAGCAGGTAACGCCTGCTGTATATAATAATTCATGGATTCAACATAATACTTGACGCGATAGAATGCATTGCATTACAATAGATTGCATTTCTTGAACTGAGGAGGGCATATGCAATCTCAATTGACAGTCAGGCTTACGGATAATCTTGAGCGGGAGATATCCAATTATGCAAAGAGGCTTCATCTGAAACGCTCGGATATTGTCAGAATAGCGCTCGAGAGATTTCTTAAAGAAACGCAAATAAGGGAAGAGCAAAGCCCGTATGAGCGTGTCAGCAACCTTATAGGCGCTGTTGAAAGCGGGGTTTCAGACCTCGGGCAGTCCCACAGAAAACATCTCCTGAAAAAAATGAAAAAGCATGCATAAAATCCTTCTGGACACAGGCGCGTTTGTTGCGCTGCTTGATAAAAGCGAAGGGAAACATGTGCAGTGCGCCGAATTTCTTAAAACCTTCAGAGGAGAAATATATACCACAGAGCCAGTTCTGACTGAAACGCTTTATCTGCTTGGCCCGTCAATAAAGGCTGAAAAGGCATGTGTTGATTTTATCCTTCAGGGCGGAGTCAATTTAGTGCCGCAATCTCACGAAAGCCTGTCAAGGGCGATTGTCTTAATGGAAAAATATAACGATATTCCTATGGACTTTGCCGATGCCACTCTTGTAGTCCTGGCCGAAGAGTCTGATATTGATGAAGTCTTCACGCTTGATATAAAAGGCTTTCAGGCATACCGGATTCATGGAAGAAAATCATTCAAGATATCGCCGGGATAGTTGGTATTGCCGGACAGTTTACGCATTGTTTGCAGGAAATATCCTTTAGCGGCATACTACGGATTATCCAAATTCCTTTATCAAAGATTCACTTGTGGACAATGCACAGGCTTTGACCCTGTGCTCTCTTGTTTTTTCTCATGTTTCGCAGGGCGGGATTAATATTAGTCAAACACTAAGAAGAGCGAGTCCAAAACTCCTTTTCCTAATTTTTAATACCCATTTGCTGCTTTATATCTTGCAATATCAAATAATCCACCTGATAGTCCATGTGAAGAAAAAAAGAATAATAGAAGATATATGCGGGAGTGTAACCAGTTCAATATATTCCTCCAATTAAGAATTAAAGGTTTACTGCTGTACACTTATGAATTTACAAAACTTTTGAATTATAATCATAGGAATTCATTTTGTAAAAATAATTTTTGCAAAAATTTTAAAGAGGCAGTGAGCAAATGCTCACTGCCTCTTTAAAATATTAATACCTTAAAAATTTTACTTTTCTGCCCCTGCCGTCCCAAGCTCCTCTCTAACAGATATGGCAACCTTATAGAGAATCGTAAGAACCAGAAAGCCTGTTGCCCATACGCCTAACGTTATCAATGTCTCTGGCAGTGTAGGCCAGTACTCTGTTACCCCGTCAAAAGGGTTCGGGACAAATCCGCCTATTACGAGGCCAAATCCCTTATCAATCCATAGGGAGATGAATACGGCTACACAGGCCACTACAAGGTTGCTCTCTTTATTCCTAATGCTTGGCGGTATCAGCATAACAAGAGCTACGACTGCGAGAATAGCAGATGTCCACATTAACGGGACAAGTTTGCTGTGACCTTCCAGCCCGACAAACAGGTATTGAAATGCATGCATATGCCCTGGTATCTGGCTATAGAAGGCTGTAAAGAGTTCAAGGATGATGAAGAAGACATTGGCAGTCATGGCGTAAGCAACTATTTTGCCGATAGACTGGATAGCCTCATTGCCTGCATCAAATTTGGAATACTTTCTGACGATTAAAGCCAGTATAATAAGGAGCGCCGGGCCGGCTGCGAATGCTGAGGCAAGAAATCTTGCCGCCATAATCGCTGTCAGCCAGAAGTGCCTGCCGGGAAGCCCTGCATACAGAAACGCCGTAACAGTATGAATACTGACAGCCCACGGGATTGAAAGATATATCAGGGGCTTTACCCAGCCCGCAGGGGGCAGTCCCTTCTTCTCCGCATGGAGCGTTGCCCAGCCTATAACAATATTAAGGAAGAGATAACCATTAAGCACTGTAGCGTCCCAGAAGAGAATTGAGTTCGGGGTCGGATGCAGGATAACATTCAGCATCCTCATCGGCTGCCCCATATCTACAACTATGAAGAGCAGGCACATTGTTACCGCTCCAACTGCCAGAAACTCTCCAAGAATAACTATCTTGCCGAACTTTTTGTAGTTGTGCAGGTAATAGGGGATAACCAGCATCACCGCTGATGCGGCAACTCCGACGAGAAATGTAAATTGTGATATATAGAAACCCCATGAGACATCCCTGCTCATACCGGTCACACCCAGACCATTCTTAAACTGGTATAGATAAGCAAGGGTTCCTGCCCCGATGAGCGAAAGGAGTATAAAAACCAATGTCCAGTATCTCTTGCTGCCTGTTAGCGCCTTATCCAGCATTCTCATCACCTCCTATTATGTAAAAGACACTTGGCAGTGTCCCGAGCGACGGTTTGCGTCGTATAGCATAATTTGAAGCCAATAGCTTTCTAACCTCCGAATTAGGGTCTGACAGATTACCAAATACCATCCCGCCGTTTGACTGTTCTGCACAGGCAGGTCCCAGTCCTTTTGCAAGCCTTTCCACACAGAAGGTGCACTTTTCAACAACTCCCATTGTTCTTGTTGGATATGCCGGATCCGTCTTCTCTAAGTAAAGCCTCGGATCAACCCAATTAAAGCTCCTTGAACCGTAAGGACAGCCTGCCATGCAGAACCTGCAGCCGATACAGCGGTGCGGATCCTGTATAACAAGCCCATCTTCCCTCTTAAAAGTCGCCTTTGTCGGGCATACCCTGACGCATGGAGGGTTATCACAGTGATTGCATAAAAGGAGGAAGCTCTTCTCCTTCAGCGCTTCGGGGTGAAAATCGTCGCTCTGGTCAGGGAAAGTATGCTCATAACTATCTTTCCATATCCATTTGACCTCATTTTTAGGATTATTCTTTTCAGCGATTAATGTAGGGACATTATGAATGCTGTGACATGCGTCAATAACCCTCTTGTAATCCTCTTCTGTCCTGAACTTTCGCATATCGATAACCATGGCTAATCTCTCTTTTGCCATGGCCTTTGAATGTGATGACGAAGCAACAGCATCACCCTTAAATAATAGATCAGAAGTGGAAAGGCCGAGACCGACACCAGCAAGCCCTGCCAGTTTCAGGAATTTTCTTCTATCAATGCTCATAACAGCCCCTCCTCTTTGATAAAGTGGCAATCCCAGCAGTATGGTTTTACACCCGATGAAGTATGGCAGACATCGCAGAAAGTCTTAACATTGGAATGGCACTTTAAGCATCCGTTCTGAAGGCTCTTCTCAATCTCAATACCTCCAACAATCATCTTGTCCCTCTTGCCTTCCCGCACCACCTCGTCTCTCCATTCATCAAGAACCTTCATGTGCTCAGTCCTCATGTACTCTTTTGGTTTAACACACTCTTTCTTCTCAAGCTGGTTAATAACAGGAGTGTCAAGTTTCGGGGTTACCTTGTTTGCTGTTTTTCCAAAATTGGAATAAAAAGGGAATGTCACTAAACCGAAAAAGATTATAAGCCCGGCTATTATCTTGCCTCCATTATACATTCTCTTCCTCCTCTCCCTCGCCTTCCTCTTCAATGCCCGGAAGGTCCTCAAGGCGCAGATCCTGCGTTCTCTTCTTTTCGCCGGTCATGACAAGCGCATTCGCCAGAAGCTCATGCGTGCCGCATACACTAACTCCCGGAACCCAATACTGCATTAGCGGCGGCAGGACCGCCCTGTCTATGGCGCATATGTTTGCCAGCATATTAACCCCGTATTTCTTCTGAACGCTCTTCACAGCGCTTGCCTTTGGAAACCCGCCTCTCATCCTCAGTTCCATATTCTCTCCGGCATTCAGGCCCGAACCGCTTCCGCAGCAGAAGGTCTTTTCACGGATAGTATCCTCAGGCATTTCATGAAAGTTATTGCAAACATTCTTTATTATGTATCTGGGCTCTTCAAATATCCCCATGCCTCTTGCAGTATTGCAGGAATCATGGAATGTTACATTCAGGTGGTCATTGCGGCTGGGATCCAACTTTAATTTACCGTTTTTGATTAGATCAGCGGTAAATTCTGTAATATGGACCATCTTGGTGCCCTTTGCATTTTCAAATTTTGTGCCTGTTATCGGCGAAACAGGCTCTACCATAAAATCCGCAGGCCCGTTCCATGTGTCCATATACTGATTCAGTACCCTCCACATATGACCGCATTCTCCGCCGATTATCCATTTAACACCAAGCCTCTTTGCCTCAGCATAGATCTTATAGTTAAGCCTCTTTGCCATCTCCATTGAGGTGAAGAAGCCGAAGTTGCCGCCCTCGGACGCGTACGTGCTCCATGTGTAGTCAAGCCCGATTTCATGGAAAAGCATGAGATATCCCATGGCTGTATACGTGCCGGGATCGCCGAAGAGGTCGCCTGAAGGTGCGACAAATAGTATCTCAGCGCCTTTTCTGTTAAAGCTCGGCTCCGGTCGGATTCCGCTTATCTCCTCTATGTCATCCAGCAGATAATCAATATTACTCGTTATCGCGTGAGGCTCAAGCCCAAGGTGATTCCCCTTTTTATAACAGTTTGCAACAGGCCCGCCGATCCAGTCGGTCTGTCCCCCTACAAGGTTCAATAACTCCCTGCCCATCATTGTGATCTCAGCCTGGTCAATGCCGTAAGGACAGAACACTGAACAGCGGCGGCATTCCGTACACTGATAAAAATAGTACCACCATTCTTTTAAAACAGCCTCTGTAAGCTCTCGCGCTCCTGCCTGTTTCCCGAACAGCTTTCCGCCGGTTGTAAAATATTTTCTGTAAACCGACCTCATGAGTTCAGCCCTGAGAACAGGCATATTTTTGGGGTCGCCGGAGCCGATATAAAAATGACATTTATCAGCGCATGCGCCGCATCTTACACAGATATCCATAAAAAGCTGGAAAGAGCGGTACTTTCCGAGCCTCTCCTTCATACCTTCCAGAATAATATCCTTCCAGTTTGCCGGCAGTTTCCAGTCTTCATCACTGGGAGCCCACTCCCTTGGATTTGGGAACCCCACCTCTTCAAGATATTTTATCCTGGAACCATGACAGTAAGTGCCGGGTTTAAATTCAACCGGCGTCTCTAACCAGTCAGTTGCAGGAGGGGTATAATCTATTTTGGAGAGCTCTTCCGGTTTTGCTGGTTGCGTTGTCTTTGCCATATATTCACTCCTTTTCTAAGGGTAATCCTACAGATTTCATCTTATCCCTGAACTCTTCCTCATACTCTTCATATGTATGAACCTTAACAGGGTAATTCCACGGATTTATGTGTCTCTTTATACGGCTGTTATTTGCCATGTTCCTCGTCGGACTAAGAAAAACACCTCCCATATGCATAAGCTTACTGAAAGGAAAGTAGGCAAGGAGTATGCTGATGAGAAAGATATGTACGAAGAAGATCGCCCCAATACCGTCAGTTTCAACCGGGCCTATTGTCACCAACCCCATTGTCAGCGCCTTTATCCGCACAAGATCCACTTTGGTAAAATAGCGCATAAGTATACCTGAAATGGCGATACTCATAATCAAAAACAGGGGAAAGTAATCCGCCGGGAGTGATATGTAGCGAACCTGTGGAATGCTGATTCTTCTGAAGAAGAGATAAACTGCGGCAAGCAAAAGCACCACGCCTGTTATCAGGAGATGAGGGGTGCCGACCTGCATAAAACCGTCAAGCGAGTCAGTGAGATTAACAAAAAAAGGCACAGGTTCCATAAAAAACCTCAGATGGCGTAATAGAACTACAAAAAATGTGACATGGAGAGCAAGACCTGCCAGCCATAGCCACTTATCAGAACCGTATGCGACCCTGCCCTCTCTCGTCTCCGCCTTCAGGTTCCTGAAAAGCGTCCGGAAGAGAAAGACCTCCAGCGCCATTCTGACAACCACATCAAACGTGCTGTCAGGGTTTTCAAATCTGCTGTGCTTGATCCATGGAAGAGACTTCTGCTGCCCGCAGGTTGTGGGAATGCGGAACGGAACAGGAGAACGTCCCCATTTATAGACCCTGAATCCTACACCGATTAAAAATGTCGCAATTGCTGCATAGGGAATAACCACTCCGAAGATGAACTGCATATTTGCCAGTTGAACACCGGCAAAAGCGATTACAACAAGCGCTATAATCATGGAGAAGGAAAAAAAGATTCCCATTTAGCTGCCTCCTTTCACTTCATTGATATTCCGAGAAAATATTTCAACTTTTTTGACTTCGATGCCAGCGACTAACATTCCGCCTTATATTCTTTCACCATATTCGTCTTCTTCAACAGCCTGTATGTCCAGTTCTTAACCTCATTTGCCTTAAGTTCGTAAATCTTCTCGCGGCATTGCATGTATATATCAAAAGAAATATTTACAAGATCATCAATCCTGGACTCTATTACTGAAAGCTCCTCAAGCATATGATATTCAGGGGTCTCGTTAATAACTTCTGCCCTTATCACTTTCTTGAGCAGAAAAAGAAAACTTAGCGCTTTTGATGGGGAGAATTCCTGTATAGCCCGTATCCTGATTATACTATCAAGATATATAGCAACCTTTTCTGGGTCAGGCTCACCGAGAACTTCATTAAAGATCTCTTCTATGCCTTCTAAAATTGTGTGGCCTACAGGGTTGCTGAACTGATTCTTCTGGCTCTTTAAAAATTTTGCGGTCTCTTCAGGATAAGTCTCTATAATCAGATCGAACCACTTCTGCAGAATTGCCGATCTTTTCTCTAATAAAAGGTCGTTGAGGTTCATTCTTTATAATTCAAATCTCGATCTGAAGCTGCATGGAGTCCGTTTTCAGCGATCCGCAGCATATCAGCAATATAAATTAATTTTGAGACTTAGCTTAAAGGGCTGGCACTGTTAATAAGTAATAAGCAACGCCAACCCTTTAAGCTCATCTTTATAGTTTTTTATACGCAGCCTGTTGGTTTTGGAAGCCCGGCATACTTACATGCCTGCTTTGCCGGACCGGCAGGATAAAGCTGATAAAGGTATTTTGTGTTACCCTTCTCCTTACCCATTGTCTTCCCGATCTCTTTGGTGAGAATCTTTATCATAGGGGCAATCTGATACTTCTGGAAATAGTCTCTGAGGAATCTGATAATTTCCCAGTGCTCCTCAGTAAGGTCTATCCCCTCTTCCTTTGCCATATGAGTAGCTATATTCTCATTCCACTGCTGCCAGTCAACAAGATAGCCGTCATCGTCAATCTCATAACTTTTGCCGTCAACTTCAATTGAAGCCATAATTTAATACTCCTCCTTTTGGTTTTGTCGTGTGGTTAAAATACTAAATTGGAATATATTTTTGCAAGTTATTTCAGTCCTTAAAACCTAAACACTTTAATATAAAAAGCCGTTTTCGGTCAAATAAAAAAAACTTATATAATCTTTACCTATGCTAATATAATTTATTTGGTTTCATATTAGCGGCAAAAGCCTCTAATTATCGACGGCTTTCAGCTTAACGAAAAGGAGTTTGCCGGTCTTCTCTGTCTGGCTTCTCCCCCCTGTCGTGTTTGAAGCAAAATTGTAATCAAGAATCGCCTCATCATAATCATCAGCGCCCATAGAAAGGGATTTATCAAGATCGCCCCTGCAGAGAAAACCGAGCGCGTCCAGATATATCTCACCGAGATTATGACCGGTGCGGTCAAGGACATAAACCGCGCCGCACCTGCAAATCCCTCCTGTCAGTTCAATTGACTTAAAATTAATATCAGCAGGCCTCGCCAGATAATTATCACAGAATGGACATTGTAATGGAAGCGTTCTTGCCATGAATTTCCTCTTTTCTCAGGAATTGCTCATAATGCTGAAAAATTTGCCGACTATAAAGCCAAAAGCAGCTCCGATTATACCGCCTATTACGCCGATTCCTAAAACAATTACAACTATTCCAGAGTAAATGAACCAGTTCCTCTCTGCCCAGTCAGTGCCAAAAAATAAGCTGACATCGTGTTTAACTGATTCATGCCATCCTCCTTCAGATGCGCCAGACATCATAAAATCTATGGAAAGGGCCACTGAAACCCCCAGTACCATGCCAAAAATAGCGCCTGCCAATAATGTTGTCTTTACAACCGGCTTCATTTGAAAACGCCTTTACATACATGAGACGAATAAATACAGATTGAAACTTCTATAGATCAGCATGAGGCTTAGCCATTTATCTCTTCACACATGAGAGGCTGAAAAACCACCAAAGTGATGTCCATGTAAAATATCACAAAAAACATTTAAAATAAATCAAAAAAATGTTACATTCTATGCATCTCCTTTTGCAAGGGCATATAAATGGGTAAAATATATAAATACATCATCGAATTTATCACGAGGTTCATTGAAAATTCCAAACCGCTCGTAATCGTTCTGATAATCGCGGTTGTGATAATGGGGGCTGCGAATGGCTATAAATATTATAACTTTACTAAAAATGACCCGCAGTATTGTGAATTATGCCATTTGATGAAGGAGTCCTACCTCTCATGGCAGAAGAGCTCTCACAACAACATAGTCTGCCAAACCTGCCATTCAATGAGCCTTATCAGTCAAAACAGTCTTCTGATAAAATACGTCATCTCCGGCAATAAAGAACATACCCCTCAAAAGCACGGCAGCATCGCGCCATGGGAAACCTGCAAGACATGCCACCTTGATGAAGCAACGCAAGGGGCTGTTTCAATGAGGAAGTCTTACGGCCATGCAAAGCATGTCTTTATGGAGAAGATAGAATGCAAAGAATGCCATGCCGCCAGCATGCATAACTTCATGCCGGATGAAAAAAAATGCATGGCATGCCATAAAGATAAAGGGGTGCACGGCCTGGGGATGGAGAGCTTTGCGTGCCTAACCTGCCATGTATATGGCGACACAACAGCTATGCCGACAAAGGAAAAGTGCTTAAAATGCCATAAGAACATACCTGAGAAAGCGCCGATGAGCAGTGTTGATTGCAGGAACTGCCATAAACCTCACGGCAAAATCAGGCCTGCCTCAGCCGACTGCCTGAGCAACTGCCACACCAACCAGCAGACCATAGGGAGACATGACAAACACATAAAGATTTCATGCCTTGACTGTCATAAAGCACACGAATGGAAAGTAGGCGAAAAGCTGGGATTATCTCTTTGCTCAAAATGCCACGAATATAAAGACCCTCGTTCCTTCATCTTTTAACAATCAAAACAGGCTGTCTATAGCGTCATGAATACGCTATTACTCATTTATGCCGTATTTATTTATCTTCCTGTAGAGTGTCGCAAGGTCAATCCCGAGGGCTTTACCAGTCATCTCTTTATTTCCATCATACTTCTTCATGGCATCTGATATGATCCCCTTTTCATACTCGTACACCAATGATTTCAGAGGCCCTGCAGAAGAGTTATCAATGTTAAGTTCCTTTTTAACCATTACATGTTGCGGAAAATCAGAGGCAGTAATTTTGTCGCCGTCTGACAGAATGACCGCTCTTTCAATAACATTTCTTAATTCCCTTACATTTCCGGGCCATTCATAGGATATCAATGCGTTAATGGCTGCCTGGTCAATTCCCTTCACTTTTCCTTCCGCATAACCGCTAAATTCCCTTAAAAAATGGTTCACAAGAATAGGAATATCCTCCCTTCTCTCCTTTAATGGCGGCATCTTTATCTCCAGCACATTCAGCCTGTAATAAAGGTCCTCTCTGAATTCTTTATTCTTTATGCAGGTCTCTATATCTTTATTTACGGCTGAGATGATACGAATATCCACGACCTTCATCCTGGTATCCCCAAGCGGCAAAACCTCCCCTGTCTCAATTACCTTAAGCAGCTTTGACTGCAGCGGAAGCGGCATATCCCCTATTTCGTCAAGGAAAAGGGTCCCCTCATGAGCCATAATCATCAATCCGGTTTTGTCTTTTGTGGCGCCTGTAAAAGCGCCTTTCTTATATCCGAATATCTCGGACTCAAGCAGGGTTTCGGGGATTGCAGCACAGTTTATTGATATAAAAGGCTTGCCCCTTCTCGGGCTGTTCTCGTGGATAAGTTCTGCGAGCAGTCCTTTGCCTGTCCCGCTCTCGCCGGTAATAAGTATATTGGCCCTGGTGGGAGCAACCTTTTCAACTGTATGAAACACCCCTGACATCGGCTCGGATGTACCTATAATTTCTTTAGAGCCGAAACACTGGCTGAGCTGTTGTCTCAGGCTCTGGTTCTCAAGAGAGAGTTTGCTGTGCTCAAGCACCCGTTTAATTGTAAGCTTTAACTCCTCATGCATAAAAGGCTTGATAATATAATCAACCGCCCCTTTCTTCATCGCCTCAACCGCTGATTCTATAGAGCCATAAGCGGTCATAATTATTACGGGCGTCGAAGAAGCAATCTCCTGCGATTTCTCCAGAACGCCAAATCCATCCATTCCCTCCATTCGAAGGTCTGTTATTACAAGGTCAATATGCTCATCCTTCAACTTATTTACAGCTTCTGCGCCGTTAGAGGCTGTTTCAACAGCATAGCCTTCACGCACAAGCACAAACTCAAGTGCCCTCCTGATGTCTATTTCATCATCAACAACAAGAACTTTATCCATTACCTGAACTCCTCAAAGGCAGGACAACCGAGAAAGTGCTCCCCATATTTTCCTGACTCTCCACTTTCAAGTCACCGCCGAATTTTACTAATATCTCATAACTTATGGAAAGCCCAAGTCCTGTGCCTTTCTCCTTTGTGGTAAAGAACGGGTCAAATACCATGCTCAGATTTTCAGCGGGAATACCTATCCCAGTGTCTGAGAACTGAACAAAAACTGAATTATTATCCACCAGGGCCCTTATTGTAATAGTCCCTTCCATATCCTGCAGCGCATCAGCAGCATTCAGCATCAGATTAATAAATACCTGCGAGAGATAATTTTCATCAACATATACAGGGGGAATAGTGCCAGTAAATTCCTTTATTATTTTCACATTTCTCAGTTTCTTGTCATATTTAACAATCTCAAGAGATGACTCTATAATGTGATTTATGTCACACTCTTTAAGTTCCATCTGCGGAAGTTTAGAAAGCCTGGATAGCTGCCCGACTATCTCTGTTATCCTTATAATATGACGGTGGATGGTTTCAAGGCTCTCCTTTGTAAAATCATCCTCCGCCCTCTCCTTAAGTATCTGGACAAATGAAGAAATTGATGTGAGCGGGTTTCCTATTTCATGTGAAATGCCTGCGGCAACCCGCCCGAGAGCGGCAAGCTTCTGGGTGCGAAGTATGCTCTCTTCCAATTTTTTTATCTCTGTTACATCCTGAATAAGCTTCAGCATCCCTATAATTTCTCCTGCCATATCCCTGACAGGAGCTGAGGTTATCTGAAAGATCTTACCTTGTCTGCCAAAAAGCCCTTTATATATATCGTGAGTAATATCTTCGGATTCCATCTTTTGAGAGCATGAAGAATATATAACCCGGCAATTCTTTCCCTCGAGATCTCCAGCCCATTCCCGCAGTGTCTTGTTTGTCCATTGTATCCTGTTATCATTGTCTAACAACATCAACCCGGAGCCGATGGCGCTCACTATAGTATCAAGCTTCTGTTTTTCAAGCAAAACCGCTTCTTTCGACTTCATCTCTGTCTTTACTCTCTGTCTGTTATTCAGCACGATAACAGAGGCGCCCAGAAAAACCGTTACAAATATCGCTACGACTAAACCTGAATATAGCTTCATGCTTCTGCTTGTTATTGATATAACTTCACTGTACGGGGATGAGACGCATACTATCCATGAATTGCTGCCTATGTGCACTCTTGAGAAGGCAAGGATCTTATCCTCGCCGGCAGGCGTAATGTACCTTCCAGAGTCAATAGAGCCTTCCAGAACCTTTTTTTCAAGTTCAAAAGAGCGATGGCATTTGAAACACTCCTTATCAGCGCTGTACAGGTTGTTGCCGATCATCTCACGCTGAGTAGGATGGTAAATCAATGTGCCTGTGCTGTCAATCATCCATGCATACCCGCGCTCTCCTGAAGTAATCGGGGCAAGAAATTTTTTATTTATATCATCAATATTAATACTGAGAAAAACAGCGCCTAACAGCCTGCCTTCCTTCTTTATCGGCGTTAGCATCTTTAGTCTCTTGTCATCCTTCTTGATGCTCTCAAGGAAATAAACTTCTCCCGGCTTCATCCCTCCGGCCGTATTTAAAAAACTTATATCGTCCTCAGACAAGGAACTGCCCTTCTTTGGAGAAAATATTTGAGCCCCGTCTTTATCAAAAACTGTCAGCTCAATATCCATCTCCATATCAGCCTCTTCGAAGGCGGAAGTAATAAATTTCTCAAGACCTTCATTTTTATGAATGCCCCTGATCGCCAGCAGTTTTGCAAGAGATGTTATCTCCTCTTCAAGATGTTCGACCGCGTTATAAATGGAATCTGAGATGGTCTTTGCAATAAGAAGCTGCTGTTTGTTATATTGCTCGGCTAATTCATTGCGAAGGCTCTCGTGGAAAATAACATTAAATACGATAAGGAGGGAGACAAGAAAGACAAAGACAGATAAAATAATTATCCTGCTCTTCATATTAGAAGACTATATTATTATTGGCGCGAGAAGTCAACGCCTGTCCCTTTATTATTTGCTTGCAACCGCGCTTTTCTTGCTCATTCTCCGCTTTTAATTCCCTGGGCCCTGTCATATCCTTTCACCCCTATATGACATCTGGCGCACTGGCTGTCTGAATCAAATGCCATGGAACCGTCATGACATGCGCCGCAATACTTGCCTTTGCTAAGCCCCTCCATAGTAAAGTCAGCCTCTTTCTGGACAGTCAATGATGCCATCTGAAATATCCCGTCATGACATGAGTCGCAGCCCATGCCAAGGTCCTCCGCATGCACCTTATGACTGAACAGGACAGCCTTGACAGGCTTGTCGTAAATTATATCTCCGCCATGGGAAACTTCATCAGAAGCTGAAAGCATCAAAGGCCCTGCTAAACAGCTTATTGAAAGAATTATAAGAAAGAGAAAAATATTTTTTTTATCCATATTATCACCCCTTTTTTATTGTCTAATAATATTTGCACTTGTCAATTATCATTTTAAAATCTGCGAGCTATTTACGCCTTCATATAGAAGACATTAGGCTTTGTCCCGGCTTCGGGGCGCATTACCCACACCTGTTTTTCAATCTGATGGATCATCTGATAGACAAAATCATTAGGGTCTGAGATGTCTCCAAACTTTCGGGCACCGGTTGGACATGCTGCTGCACAACCTGTGAGTTTCTCTCCTTTTGAGAGGCGCGTATCAAAGCAAAAGTCGCATTTATCAATCGCGTGGACTTCCTCATTAAAGTATCTTGCATTATAAGGGCATGCAAGCACACAGGCTTTACAGCCTATACATTTTTTGCGCTCAATCATTACAATGCCATTGTTTTTGTCTTTATAACTGGCGCGCGTCGGACATACTCTCACGCAGGGCGGATTATTGCATTGGTTGCAAAGCACCGGTATGAACTCCCTCTTTTGTCCAATAGCATCCGGAACCACTTTTTCCAATATTATTGTGCGATATCCATAAGAAGGCACTTCATTGGTTTTTGTACAGGCCTCAATACAGCGTTCACAGTCAACACAGAGGTTCTGCCGGATTAACATGCTATAATGTGGTTTGTAGGGATATTTTTCAGTAAACTCACCTGTTGACGCAAAGGCTCCTCTTATATTTGATGCCAGTGATAATACTGTTCCGCCCGCAAATACACCTGTTATCAAAAACCCAATCTTAAGGAACTCCCTGCGCTCTATCTTGCTGACAGTATTCATATCTTCTTTTAAATTCTCAGTATTTATCTTCAACTTACCATTACCTCCTCATATTTTTTCTTAGTGAACACCGCTGTCTTTATGACCCCTGAATACCCTCTCCCCGATAAGGAAGGCGGATGCCACAATGCCCAAACCGCCTATTGTTATTATGATCTCGTGCAAAGACGGCATGTACGGCAACAGGGCTGGTACATCATTAATGCCCAATTCATGATACGCGGGCACAATCTGTCCGACTATAACAAGGTCATACCTCATAAAAAAGATGCCAAGAACCATCATAGCTGAGGCAATAAAACTGACATTAATATTCTTAAACCGTGTATAGAGAATAAGCACAAAAGGGATCACCATCCCGAGCATTACTTCGAAAACCCAGAAATTGACCGCATAGGGACCGGCCAGCGTGGCCATTATGGCGGCCTGTTTGCCAGGTGCGCCCACAAGCCCTGTGATCACCTTCCATGCCGTGAAGAACAGGAGAACTGATATCATGAGGATTGTGAGTTTGGATACAGCCTCTAAAGCGCGTTCCATCGGTTTATCCATCTTTTCGTTATTGACTTTGTATCCAACCCAGGTAAAAAAGAGGACTGCGGCACATCCTGACATAACTGCGGAGGCTATAAAATAGATAGGCATATACGGCCCATACCAGTAGTCACGACTGTGAAGCATTCCGAAAATAGCTCCAAGGTTGCTGTGAGCAACAATACCTGAAATCAGGCCTGCAAGACCTGCATATGTAGCAAACTTGTGATTATTCAGCAATAACAATACATATTCAATAGCCATAAAAACCATGTAGGCCCCATAGAGAGTTCCCATCCACCATAGATTAGATGTCATGTTTGGTGAAATGGCATTGTAAATAGCCATACGGAAGGGGTTCTCTATATCGAAAAAAATAACGGTAAAGCCCGCAAATATAGTCACAACAGAGAGAAAAACAGCCCTGTTTACAATAGGCATAAAGTTCTTAACACCAAAAACATGCCCTATTGAAGACACAATGCACAGACCGGTTGAAGTGACTACAAAAAAGATATAGGTTGATATTATGAGACCCCATGAAATCTCACGAGTTACGCCGTAAGCATGTCTATAGCCCATACGTATTGCGTCCAACCCTGCAACTGAGGCCCCGAAAACCGTTAGAAGACCAAGTACTAAAAGCACATAAAAAGACCTTGTGCCTGATAAGAACTCTATAACATTAGAATAAAGATCGGACATAAGCGTGGGGTTAATAGACCTGGCAAGCTCTCCCACAATTGTTGATTTCTTTGAAGACGTTGACTCATCTGCCATAGTTTCCCCCTTATGAATATAGTCTAAAAATCTGTTAGTTATAAAATAGTGATCTCTTTTGTGCACTCTTTATAAAGAGCGCCGTCTAAAATAACAATTGCCCCGTGCCTGCTTTGAAATGCCACTAATTCTTCAAGGCTATTGATCTCAACTACCCATACCTTTACTTTCTCTTTCTTGTCACAGACAACTATCCCGTCTTCCTCTCTGTGATTCTCCCCGCCTTCAAACCAGCTTTTGTACCATATCTTTCCTTTAGCCTGTTCAAGAGTCTTAACTGTTCTATAATCCAATGCTGTTAACTCTTCTTCTACCGCCTCATCACAGGGTTTCTTCTTCTCTGTTACAGATACCATCTTTCTGCTGACAATAAATTTCATAAGTAGCTATCCTCCCCCTTTTGCTTTCTTACCTTATAAAGCATTAAACATTCCAGATGCTAACTTGTTGATTTTTAACATAATATACCCCAAATATTTTCGCAATATTGCAAATTTTTTCATAAATGCGAAAATATTTTGGATTTTTTGCAAATAGATTTGAGAATCAACAGTGAAGTTAACCCAGAAAATGCATTAAGAAAAATGCAGATGTTGTGATCCCGATGCTTCGGGACGATACCTTAGCCTCAATACAAATAAATCTGAGCGTGCACTTTTTTATTCAAAACCTACTGAACATTATTTCAATAAATTCATTGAGTTAATTATCTGATTGAGCAATATCTGCATTTTTCGGGTTAACTGCGGATTGATAAGGACAGGGCTTGATTGCGTTCACAATCCTCAGGCCCTGTCCTTATGTTGTTTACTTGTAGTTGTTATTCCTTTACCGTAACCGGTGTCTCTACCGCTGCTCTCTGACCGACTGAATCCATTAAAAACCCAATGGAGTATCCGATCATCCCGGATCCAAGCAGACATACTGTAGCCGATACCAATACTCCCATTATCATTGATACTGCTAACAGCAGTCTCGGCAGGATAGCGGAACTTAATGACCCAAATATACTTCCTATCACCTTCAGTCCTATTACTCCGCCTATTAATGAACCCGGAAGCAGCCCTACCAGCGCAAACAGTACAAGTCCGGCCCCTGTTCCTACGTATAATCCTTTTTTTGCCATATCTCTTGTTTCCATCTCTCTTCCTCCTTGTTTGTTTTGTTTATATATTTATGTTTAATGTTTTATCTTCTGCTCTGCCAATGTTTCTTTGCTGCTCCATGTCGCAGGGTCTATTAATAATCCTATTACCCATCCAATAGCTCCGCTTCCCACTACAAATATCGCGCATGCTGACAGTATGCCTGTAAGCATTCCAAGAGCTACGATAATTCTTGGGATTAACGCTGACCCTAACGGAGCGCCAAATACGGTATTTACTATGTTCAACCCAACAACTCCTCCTATCAATGAACCGTACAGAAGCCCAAAAACTGCAAAAAGGGCAAGTCCTACTCCTGCTCCCAGGTAACCGAGTCTGTTTGCTATCGTGCTTTTCATTTTCTTTTCCTCCTCTCTATGTTTTGTTTTCATAACTTAATAAATGCACTATCCGTGCCAAGCTTTAATTTATTGAATTTAAAGAGAAAAGGGTAGGTTAATCTTTGCATATATGCAAAACCTTTGCATGAATGCAAACTTGAGATGCTTTAGTCACAATTAAATTTGAGAATAGACAGAGGATGTTGATTTGTTGCTTTATTAGAAATAGGGAGCGAATAATTTCAAGCTGACATCTTACCACCCCTTAATCCCTCATAAAATAGGAGGGGAGCTTTTTGGGGAATCAACTCCCCTCCTTTGTTAAGGAGGGGCAGTGGTGGTTAGTCCTGAATGTTAAGGCATAGGAGGGGGTTGTTACTAAAGAACTTATGGCAGCATAGCAGGATGCGTAAAGACATAGTCATTATCCTTGACAGGAAGATGACAGCCAAAACATTCCTGCGCGAAGTCAGCGTCCTTGCCGTAAGGCTGCTGTTCCATACCGAGCCACCGCGCAAAACCCCATCCTCCGGTTGCAGAGAATTTCTTCGCATCCTTAAACATGAATTCTGCATGCACGAATTTCCCCGGAATAGTTGCGGTCGGCCATTTTTCATGCGTAGCATCTTTCCAGACTAATTTGGCTAATATAGAACCATCAGGCCATGGATTAGTCTTGCCTTCTGCGGCGGCTTGAATCGCTTTATCATTTCCAAGTATTACCCGCAGAGTGTTATTGTCCGTCCGATGAGAAGATGATATTAGTCTCCAGCCCGTGTAACCATCAGGTAAAGTTATTCCGTTTGGAGCCGGGGCAACCGCTGTTTTAGATGAAACTGCGATACTGACTGCAGCGATGAATAGAATAAAGATTGAGACAGTTGATACAATCGCAAAGGATCTTTTCATCTTTGCACCTCCTGAAAATGTTTGTGTTTAATCTGCTTAACCTTAAAGCTCAGCCACGCCGTTCTATCGGCGTTGGACAATCTCATTTCTTGAAAAGGTCGCTGTGCGTACCGGTTCGTTCAAGCCGAAGCCACTCTTTATCCGCAGTGTAAATCAATATCCAGTCGGCTTCAATATGGCAGTCGCGCGACGGCTGCCACTGTCCTACAAGTGGATGGTCTCTGTGATTTGCCGGAAGCAGGGTGCCATCGGCCAAAAGCTTTACAACCTCCTGCAGCTTGCGCAGATCCTTCCCTCGTTTCCGCATGCGCTTGATGTCCCGGGAAAACTGCCTGGTCTGCGAGACCTTCTTCATTTCTCCCAATTCTTGAACATTTCCTCTAAAGACTCAAATTCCTGAACATCTTCGCCGCGGCTGCTTTTCTCCAGTGTGGACGCCGTAAGCTCGTTCGGAATCGCAACCGGGAAAGGCAAGCCGCCACGGAGGGATATCTGCCGATAGAAGATTCGAATCGCTTCAGTGGGAGTAATGCCAAGCTTGCGAAGTACCCCTTCAGCCTTTTGCTTTGTTTGTGGTTCAATGCGTGCGTGGACGACTGCTGTTTTCATAGTTTTATTGTGTCACAATAGCAACACAAATGCAAGCTATTTTGTCTCATTTCTGTTTTTTTACTCCTCTGTCCTGACACTCCTGTACTGCTTAAACAGCATATATCCTCCCCAAACCAATGCGCAGATGAAACGGGAGATTCACCAGATGCATAAAGCTGTTACCCGCATTGTTGCTGATAATAGAAGAGAAGACAAATTTTGCTCCCCAGATCATCATCACCAAAAGAACAAGGATTCTACCGATGAGAGAAACGATATTTGTTTCGGGTTTAACAGAGAAAAGCAGGTTTTTGAGAAAGGAACTTAATCCCGTGATTTCGTCATCCTTTTTTGATAGGGCGGTCAGAGAAGGAACGGGAGTTACATGGGCTGGATGATGCTTTTCGAAATCATATTTCGCAAAGACAATGCCGCATTTAATGCATTCAACAGCACCATTCTTCTTCTCAAAGCCGCAATGGGGACATTGCATATATTGCTCTGACAATGGGCGTCTCCTTATCCGCTCAATTATATCAGATTAGGAAGGGTAACGATTGCGGTGAGGTAAGTGATTGTTTCACTTCCTGAAAATGTTTGTAATTAATCTGCGTAACAATAAAATCAGCAGGGCTTGGAACGCATTCGCTGGATTATGTTTTTTACTTAAAACATAGAATCAGCCGTAATACCTAATCCTTCAATAATTGCAGCTATGAGCAACAAAGGCATTATAATGTTGAAATATATGCGCAATGACATATTTCTTAATTCCTTAAATGAATAATTACTTGGGCCTTTTTGAAAATACCATACACCACGCCTTATTCCTAATCCCCAAGCGATAAAGACAGCGGGCAATTCAAAAATACCGTGAGGTAACAAACCCAGAATCACCATCGTTTGATTTACATAAGATATTGTTGTACCAAGTAATATGCCATTAATGAGAGCAGCAATAATCGGAATGATAGCTAATAACTCTCCGAACATAACCGCTATAAAAGCAGAAAGACTATTTCGAATGAATATAGATAAAATTAAGCCGTACATATTTTGTTGGAGAAGTCTTTTGGCCATCCTACCAAAAGAATCCAACATTCCCTTGAATAGATAAGGATATAAGTATCCGATAAATATCCCTATGGAAAAGAACATAACGGCAAAAAAAATATATTTGGTTGATTCTTGTAAAAAACCACTTAATTCATGGGAATAATTTTTCATAAATCGCCTCTTTTAACCTTAAACTCCAGCGCGAATTATATCATCACATCTGCATAACCGCGACGCCCTCTATGCCTTTGAAATGCTTCTTGTCAAAGGTATGTATCTCATTTACTCCTTTGTCCTGCGCAAAGGCGGCGATCCAGGCGTCCACGAGATCAACGCCTTTGGTTTTGTATCGCCTGAGAGCAGAGCGGACCACTGACTCGTCTGATACGGTGAGGCCCGGGGTATTCAGGATCGAGTCTACAAGATCGGCAATCTCGGCAGTTTCCATCTTATAAAAGCTCTCAAGCACCCAGACGAGTTCTGCCACGACAATAGAAGGCAAAAGGATATGGACTTCGCCTTTGCCGGCCTTTTTTAAGAGCGTGTCAACTATCTGAGCCTTGCGGCTGTCATCATTTACAAAGTATCTGATGAGCAGGTTTGTATCTATAGCGATACGCTTACTCTTGTCCACTCTGCGCGCCCTTTTTACCGACGTATTCTTTTGCCTTTTTTCTCATCTCCTCAAAGTCAGTCTGCTTCTGCCTGCCTTTCAGAACTCCCTTGAAATCCCGAAGCGTCCTCGCAGTCTTAACAACAAGCCTTTCTTCTTCCTTCTCAAAAATCACGATGCTGCCGGTCTGGATATGGAGCAGCTCTCTGACCTCTTTCGGCAGTGTAATCTGTCCTTTGGATGTAACTTTTGCAAGTGCTGTCATGATATCTCCTTACAGAACTATTTATCCTTACATATAATTATATGTAAGGATATAGTGAAAAGCAAGCTAACCAATCGGCTTGGGATTCTCCATTTTTGCGGTAAACGTGAAAACTTGCATTAAGCGTCATTTGTCGCTATAATAAAGCCAAAAGGCAAACAAGATGCCCCCGGCATAAGAGGAAAGGAGTAACAAATGGCTACAACTCTATCTTTTGAAAATGAAGAAATAAAGAAGATGATTATCGGGACGCTTGGGTTGAAAGATTCAGACCTGAAGCCAAAAGAGAGGGACAAGGGGATGCTCCCCTTTGATTCCATCATTCGGAAAGGAATCCCGTATGCCAAGGTCCGCCTCGTGAAAGCGGCCCTGAATCTTACGGATAATGAATTTGCGGATTACCTGGGGATAAGCCTCAGAACATTGCAGAGGAAGCGAGATTCTCAGGAGAAGCTCTCGATACCGGAGGGCGACAGGCTTTTCCGCATGGCAAGGATATTTGCCCTTGCCGTTTCTGTTCTTGAGAGTGAAGAAATGGCCCGGAAATGGCTGCACAGGGCTCAGAGAGGTTTGGGAGGAAGGGTGCCGATACAAGTTATACAGACAGAGGCGGGTGCGCAGGAAGTTGAGGACTTGCTTGAAAAAATAGAATATGGGGTCCTTGTTTAGTGCTTTGCTGGCGTATTGCAAAGAAGAAATACGCGGCTTCTGCCTTTGATGGAGAAGGCTCCAGGAGAAGGGGCGGGCGCTGGACCCCCAGAGGGTTGCCCGCTGTTTATACGGCCCAGACTGAATCATTAGCCGCGCTTGAGCAGTTTGTACAAATCGGGGATGAAGGGCAAAATATTCATTTCGTATGTTTTAAAGTGGAAATTCATAGAGAAGTGAGAATTACAGATATTGACATCAGTTCTTTGCCGGATAATTGGAAAGAAAGCCCGGCGCCGGATTCACTTAAAGGATATGGCGCCGCATGGCTGGCACAAGGTCAAACCGCTGTCCTTAAAGCGCCTTCCGCGTTAATTTCGTCGGAATGCAATTTCATCCTGAATACTATCCATCCGGATTTTCAAAGAATAATAATCGGTACCCCTGAGGAATTTTGTTATGATCCCCGCATGTGGAAAGAAGAAATCTGATATCTTCTATTTACTATTGACGTATCCCGGTAAGCCCCTCTTCCCCTTAAACTCTGACGCGCATTTAATCATCCCATCCGCCCATTCAGGACAGCCGAGGGCATGAAGGTGTGTATAGGTTGCAAGGACATTTTTATAGCATATGCCGTCCAGTCCGTTTTTGATGCCTTTGCCGCGTTTCATTTTAAATGCCATATATATTTGCTCTGAAAATCCCCCCTGACCCCTTTTGCTAAAGTGGGGTTTCATGTGCGCATCATCTCCTTCTGTTTCGAGGACGCGAGAATAATGGAACTCATGACCTTTAAATGAAGCTCCTTTTTCAAAGAAAGGGTTATTGTTTTGAACTTCAACAATTGTATAGCCATGCGCCTGCGGCTTATTCTCAAGGCTAAAAACAAGCGGCAGTGCGCCGACCATTGGATAAGTCTTATTGTCCAGAACAAGGCTTTTGCCCAGATACATCAACCCGCCGCATTCGGCGTACACCGGAAGCCCCTTTTTAATCGCCTTTAAAAGAGACTTCTTGAAGGCTTCATTCTCAGCTAACGCAATCGCATGAGTCTCAGGAAACCCTCCGCCTATATAAAGGGCATCAATATCAGGCAGCTTTTTTCTTGTGAGGGCGCTGACCTCTACTATCTCTGCCCCGCGTTTTTGAAGTTCTTCAAGATTTTCAGGGTAGTAAAACTGGAAGGCAGAATCTTTTATAACGCCGATCTTTGGGTGTTGAGAGTTGGAAGTTTTGAATTTTGAATGTAATTCCCCTGACCTATGACCCCTGACCCCTGTCCGTATCTCATCTGCCCCTTCTGCAACCTTCAGTATCGCATCTATATCAAGATACTTTGCCCCTATCTCCGCAATTGCGTCAATAGCCTCATTGACCTCTAAATGCTCCTGAAAAGGGGTTAAGCCCATATGCCTCTCAGGGAACAGCTCCTTCTTTAACTTAGGGAACGCGCCGACAACTGGCAACCCGCACTTATGCTCGATAGCCTTGCGTATTACAGACTCCTGCCTGCTGCCTGCAATATTATTAAGCACCACGCCTTTGATAGGAACATCAGGATCCAACATGCGGCAACCCAGAACCATCGCCGCAACTGTGCCTGTCACTTTGGTGCAGTCAACAACAAGTATCGCCGGCGCTTTAATGAGCTTTGAAAGCCCTGCGGTGCTGTAAGTCCCTTCATGGTCAACGCCGTCATAAAGCCCTCTGTTGCCCTCAATGACCGCTATCTCTGTGTTATCTGCTGTGTGTGAGATGAAGGATTGCAGCGCCTGCGCAGGGGTCATCATGAAGAGGTCGAGATTAAAGCACTCTCTTCCGGCCGCAAGCGCGAGCCATCCGGCGTCAATATAGTCAGGCCCTTTTTTGAAAGGGGTTACCTTCAGGCCTTTTTTGCGAAATATTGAAATAAGGCTTAAAGAGAGAATGGTCTTACCGCTCCCGCCTCTGAGGCCTGAAACAATTATTCTTGGGATATTTACTTTTGACATATTAATTTTTGATATCCCCTCTCCCCTTGAGGGAGAGGGTTAGGGTGAGGGGCAATTTAACAAGAATTTTCACCCTCCCCTTAATCCCCTCCCCTCAAGGGAGGGGAACTTTTATGATGAAAAGAAAAAAATGGGAACAATCCTGAAAACCAGAACCATTCCCATTTTTCAATCCTTATATTTCCTCAGTTTCTTGCAGTTATCTTAAATAAGGCCCTTCTCTTTTAACAATGCATTTAAATCAAGGCCCTTCTCTTTAAGATACTCGTCGCTCGGTATCTCAACTGAGCTGGCGCCGCCGCCGTATGAGTACATGAGCACGCCTTCATTGATCATAGCTCTCATGGCTGCTTTGACTTTCTCCTTGTCTTCGCCTGAGCTGGCAGATACCTCTTTGATGATATCCTTCTCTTTAAGCTTCTTCTTGCCCTTCATCTTTGAGCTGAAGTCATAAATCTGTTTCTGTATTTCACGCTCTTCCATGATGCATTCCCCCTTTTATATAATTGGGTTTATTTTGATGAGAACTAAATTAATATTTCTGTTTTGAATTGTCAAGTCAAAAATCAGATGGGAAGCAATCCATAAGGGCTGCTTCCCATCATCTTATCAGTCTCTGTAAGCCCTTTTAGTACTTAAATGCTGCTGATGTCCTGAGAGTATCTCTCATGAACGTGAAGTCATCAATGTGCTGGAAGGTAAACTGTATCCCTGTAAGCTTAAAGAAGCTCTCCCAGCCGATCCTCTCGATCCATTCTCCAACCCTCTCATGCTTTTTGGCATGTTTGGCATATGTCTCAAGGATATTCTTGATAGCATCAACAACCTTCGGCCATCTCGGAGGGTCGTTGTAGATGAAAGGAATAGCCAGTTTTGAGAATTTTGGATCTGTTCTCAGACTTCCTATCTTTCCGCCAACCACTATCGCAACGCCATCCTCCTCAGGGTTGTGTATGTTAATAGGAGGACATACGGTAAAGCAGTTTCCGCAGTACATGCATCTCTCTTCATTTATCGTTATTGACTTGTCCTTCGGATTCGGCCTTATTGCAGCAGTCGGGCATGAACCGATAGTTGTCGGTATCTCACAGGATTTTGTTACCATCGCATGGTCAACGACGGGCGGTTTTCTATGGACCGCAACAACCGCTATGTCTGAGCAGTGGACAGCGCCGCACATGTTAACGCAGCATGCAACAGCAAGCCTTACCTTATTGGGCAGCTCTTTGGTGGTAAAGTAGTCATGGAGTTCATCCATTACAGCTTTCACGATACCTGAAGCGTCTGTACATGCGCTGTGGCAGTGCACCCAGCCCTGAGTATGAATTATATTACTTACCCTTGGGCCGATACCGCCGACCGAATATTTTTTCTCCTTCAATTCTGCCAGAAGGGGCTTCATCTTGCTCTCGTCCGACAAAAGAAACTCTATATTGTTTCTTGTCGTGAAACGGAGATACCCGTCACAATACTTCTCTGCCAGTTCGCTTATCTCGCGTATGGTCGCTGTGCTCAGTATCCTCGGAGATGCAGCCCTAACCGTAAAAATCTTGTCCCCGCTCTCAGCTACATGCACCATTGTGCCGGGGGTTAATACCTCATGATATTTCCACTTGCCGTAGTTCTTCTTAATGACCGGCGGTAAGAACTTTTCATAATGAGGCGGGCCTATGTCTGTCTGTCTTTTGGGTAATGCCATAACGTTTCCTCCTTAAATAGATTTTATTATTATTTATTTTTATTTTCTCTCGAGATCGCCTTCCGACCAGAAGAAGAACGGGTCTTTTCTCGGTTCAAATACCTGCTGGGGCTGAGGCGGAACACCTATGGCCTCAAGGAACGGCCTCATGCCTTTAACCTCGATAAGCTCTCCTATCCTCTCTCTCGGCTTGGCATTGTCATCCCACCACTCGATAATCTTTTCAATCATTTCTGTAAGTTCAGTATATGGAGCTTCACACTTAATGAACGGAACAACGACCCATGAAAGAAGTGAACCGACAACGATAGGGGCCTTGCTTCCTATAAGTATGGTCGCGCCCTTCTCCTTGCCCGGCCTTAAAGCCTTTGTCATTTTTGCTATACAGTGCATGCACCTGTTGCACTCTGCATCGGCTATCTTTATCTGGCTGTTTTTATAAGACATGCAGTTTGTCGGACACATCTCAATTATCTCTTTCTGTATGTCCATTCCGGCATCAGCATACTTCTTGACCTCTGCCTGGTCTATCTGAATGTTGCCCTTCCATGTGCCGATAATTGAACAGTCAGCGCGCGCAATAGCAGCGACACAGTCGCATGCGCAGCCTGATACCTTTATCTTGAATTTATACGGGAAAGAAGGCCTGTGCATCTGGTCCTGAAAATGCTGGGTGAGTTCATTGCAGATATCCATTGAATTTATATTTGACCACTCACAGCGGGCCTGTCCTACACAGCAGCTCGGCGTCCTCATCGCGGAGCCTGAACTGCCGAGGTCCCATCCGCGCGATGAATATTCAGCGAAGATGGTTTCAAGGTGTTCAGTGGTGGTCCCGAGGAGAACCAGGTCGCCTGTGGAGCCATGAACGTTTGTCATTCCGCTTCCGTACTTGTCCCATATATCGCAGATCATTTTTAACGCCTCTGCGGTGTAGAAGAAGCCGCTCGGCTGGTTTAGCCTGACTGTATGAAAGTGCGCAACTCCCGGAAATTCCTCTGGCAGAGAAGAATACCTGCCGATAACTCCGCCGCCGTAACCGAGAACCCCGACGATACCGCCGTGCTTCCAGTATCCGCGCTTGGTTCTATATGATTTTTCGACCTGGCCCAGCTCATCATCTGCCATATTCGGCATGGAGCTGGTTTTAGAAGCCTTCTTAATCTCTGTTACGAAGCTTGGCCACGGCCCTTTTTCGAGCTCATCCAACATTGGTGTTTTGTGCTTTCCGCTCATTACAACCCTCCTTTTTTAGTTTGAGATAATATAAAATCAGGAAATGCGTAATTAATTACAGAGGCGCATGCTAAATTAATGATTGATGCGCTAAAATCAATCTTTTCACAGGAAAAGACAGAGTTGATATTAATACATGAAATATTTTAAGGTCAAATTAAAAAAACTTATTCATTAATCATGGATGCTTATTTATAGTTTTGGCGGAAAAATAGGGGGAACAGAACTTGGTTTTCGCATATCATCTTGCATCTTGTTCCCGCATCCTGTATCTTGTATTAAGTGGAGATAATTACAACACATATAAATGCCGACTTTGACGCCCTTGCCTCAATGGTTGCGGCAAAGAAGTATTATCCCGGGGCATTGCTTGTATTTCCCGGCTCTCCTGAGAAGAGCGTTAGAGACTTTATTCCGGTATCGCGGCTTGAACTTGGTATAAAAAAAGAGAAAGATATAGATATTGATAAAGTCTCACGATTAATAATAGTTGATAACAGGAAGTCCGGCCGGATTGGCAGCTTCTCAAAAATTATAGGCAAAAAAGGGCTGTCAGTCCATATCTTCGACCATCATCCCCCTGACCCAAATGATATAAAAGGAGAAAAAGAGGTCATCGAGCCTGTCGGAGCAACAACAACCATCTTTGTGGAGATGCTGAGGCGCGACAGGTCAAATATTCTGCCCGCCGAAGCCACTCTGCTTGCGCTGGGGATTTATGAGGAAACAGGCTCTCTCCTATTTCCGTCAACTACTGTAAGGGACATTGAGGCCGCGGCATATCTTCTTAAGAGAGGCGCCAATCTGAATATTGTTTCAGGTTATATGAAAAGAGAGCTTGGGGCAGAAGAGATTGACCTTCTGAATGAATTAATACACTCCTCAAAGAATTACGTAATTCACGATATCAGGATAAAGATCGCCAGGGCATCCAGGGACAAATATATCGGTGACATAGCTTATCTTGCGCACAAATTAAGGGATATAGAGGAGACCGATGCGCTTTTTCTCCTCGTAATGATGGATGAGAGAATTCAATTAATAGGCCGAAGCCATACGCCTGAAGTTGATGCATCCGAGATAGCCCAGCAATTTGGAGGCGGCGGACATCCTGCCGCGTCTTCCGCTGTCATAAGAGACGTTTCCCTCGAAGAGGCTGAAGAGAAGCTGTTAAGTATTCTCAGGGAAAAGATACATCCTGCCAGGACTGCCGGGGATATAATGACAAGCCCTGTAAAGTGCATAACCTGGGACAGCGCCCTGTCGAGAGCTGAAAAGATGATGACAAGGTACGAAGTGAACGTACTGCCGGTTCTTAAAAAAGAGGAATATGCCGGACTCATATCAAGAGAGGTTGTGGAAAAGGCGCTCTATCACGGTTTCGGCAAGAGCAGGGTCTCAGAGTTCTGCACAACAGATGCGATTACCGTAAAGGCCTCAACACCTGCAAGCGAGGTTGAAACCTTAATGATCGAGCAGAACCAGAGGTTTATGCCGGTCATAGAAGATAAAAAAATAATCGGCGCGATAACGCGTACTGATATTCTTAGGTCGCTTTACGAAAGCCTCCTTCGAAAGAGCAGGATAAACGGCGAAGAGATACTGAAAGAGAAGCCCTCTATGGGCAAAAACCTGTCAATTATAATGAAGTCAATGTTCCCGCCTAAAGTTTTTAATCTGCTCAAACTCACAGGGGAAACAGCCGAAGCCCTCGGCTTTTCAGCATACCTTGTAGGCGGTTCTGTAAGAGACATGCTGCGCGGTGAAGCCAATCTTGACATAGATATAGTTATTGAAGGCGATGGCATTGCCTTTGCGCAGGCTCTGGGGAATAAACTTAAGGCAAAAGTCAGAAGCCATAACAGGTTCGGCACCGCTGTAGTGGTGACAGAATTTCTGAAGTTTGATGTTGCCACTGCAAGGACTGAATACTATGAATCCCCTGCTGCTTTGCCACGCGTAGAGATGTCATCAATAAAGAAGGATCTCTATAGAAGGGACTTTACCATAAATACCCTGGCGATAAAGCTGAATCCCGGCAAGTTCGGGCAGCTCCTTGATTTCTTCGGAGGCCAGAGAGATATAAAAGAGAAGGCCATAAAAATTCTCCATAATCTCAGCTTTATCGAAGACCCAACAAGAGCGTTCAGGGCGATAAGATTTTCAGAACGCTTTGGATTTAAGATCAGCGTGCATACAACAAATCTTATAAAAACCGCCGCGCGCATAAATCTGTTCGATAGGCTTTCCGGGATAAGGCTGTATGATGAACTCGTGCTCTTATTCCTTGAGACAGAGCCGCTTAACGCTGTTAAAAGACTGCTGAAACTCGACCTCCTGAAATTCATACATCCTCAATTGAAGATAACAAAGAGTCTGGAAGAGACATTCATATCCATTCAGGAGACATTTGCATGGTTTAAACTCCTCTTCATTGAAGAAGAGCTGAACAAGTCTCATCTATTCCTTATGGCCCTTATTGATGAATTGAAGGCAGAGGAGAGAGGTAAAGCCTTAGAGAGACTGCTCGTGCCGCCAAATGCAAGAAGAGAGATTATGGCTGGCATCGAGGAATCAAAAAAAGCACTTATAAAACTGCGAAGGGCTTCACCGAAAAATATCTATTTCGCTCTCCGGCCGCTCAACCTTAAGACCATCCTCTTCACAATGGCAAAGGCACAGGACAAAGAGCGGAAGAAGGCTGTTTCGCTATATCTGACATCTCTAAGAATGACAAAGCCGGAACTTACAGGCAAAGACCTGAAGGCCATGGGATACACTCCCGGTCCTTCCTATAAGAAAATATTGACCGCTGTTCTTGAGGCGAGGCTTGAAGGGAAGATCAAAAACCGCGCGGGAGAGACAAGGTTTGTTAAGAAAGAATTTCCGGTTCAGAAAGCTATCTGATGCCGGCTTCCGCAAAAATTAAATCTTAGATAATATATCAATAATCAAATAATATTCCCTTTTTACGGATTAAGATGAAAATTTCATTTATGAGACATATTTCTGTCTCATAAAAAAGGAGGTGGAGAGGAAATCCTCTCCACCTCCTGTGTTGTATCAGGAACTAATGATACAATCTTAAAGACCTTTTAGTAACAGGTAACCTGCGTCTTACGGGTCAAAACATCGTTTAGGAGGTTACTGTTCGTTTCAGATCTGATCGTAGCTGTCCATGTAATCGGCCATATGCCTTTCTTTGCACAGACGATCTCGCTCTCGAATTCAAACTTCTTTGGTTCACTGTCGTTTGCATGTAAATCCTTAGTACGACTGGGGTGCTCTATCCTGACCTGTAGGCCGGAAGGATAAACCGTCGTCAAAGTGACAGTTGCTTCAGTTTCTTTGACCGTTGTGGTGGCTTGAGCTATGATCTTTGTCTCATATTTCCTGCCCACACTGGTATTAATAGTACTCGGAGCGCTCAGCTTCACGAGGGCCACATCATCTGCGCCCGCTGTGACGCCCGAGCCTGATGCGCTGACTGAGGCATTGCCTGCAGTGCTGGTAACACTGATAGTCGCGCTCTTGGCCCCTGAAGTTGCAGGCCTGAAAGCCACTGTAAACGTCTGGCTCGCTCCACCATTGATTGTCAACGGTGTTACAGGTGCGGTTAGAACGAAATCAACGCTATTGCTGTTTGTGATGCTGTTGACAGTCAGAGCTGTACTGCCTGTGTTGGATATCGTCACTGTCTTCTTTGAAGACGTTGTCCCAACTGTCTGATTGCCGTATGTCAGAGCCGCCGGAGACACGCTCAGTGCTCCTGCCGCTGCTCCCGTACCTGTGGCGCTGACTGAGGCATTGCCTGCAGTGCTGGTAATGCTGATAGTCGCGCTCTTGGCCCCTGAAGTTGCAGGCCTGAAAGCCACTGTAAACGTCTGGCTCGCTCCGCCATTGATTGTCAACGGAGTTACAGGTGCGGTAAGAACGAAATCAACGCTATTGTTGTTAGTGATGCTGTTGACAGTCAGAGCTGTACCGCCTGTGTTGGATATCGTCACTGTCTGTGCTGGTGACGTTGTGCCAACTGTCTGATTGCCGTATGTCAGAGCCGCCGGAGACACGCTCAGTGCTCCCGCCGCTGCTCCCGTACCTGTGGCGCTGACTGTGGCATTGCCGCCGTTGCTGAGAATGCCGATGGTCGCGCTCTTGGCGCCCGCAGGAGCAGCCGGTGTAAATGTAACGCTCAATAGTGAGTTGCCTCCGGGTGCAATAGGTGGAATAGTAGACGGTGAAAATGCAAACTCCGCATTAGATGACGTGAGACCAGTCACATTAAGAGTAGCTGTGCCGATGTTTGAAATAGTCACTGTCTGCGCTGCTGAAGTGGTCCCGATAGTTTGATTACCAAATGTCAGTGTCGTCGGTGAAACACTAAGTACAGGGGTTACACCTGTTCCAGCAGCATTCACTGCAGCGCTGCCGCCGTTGCTGGCAATACTGATGGTCGCGCTCTTGGCGCCTGCAGTTGCAGGCCTGAAAGCCACTGTAAACGTCTGGCTCGCTCCAGCATTGATTGTCAACGGCGTAGCCGGAGCGGTTAGAATAAAATCAGTGGTATTGCTGTTTGTGATACTGGTCACACTGAGAACTGCGGTGCCGGTGTTTGAAATCGTCACTGTCTGTGCTGCTGAAGTGGTCCCGATCGCTTGATTGCCAAAACTGAGTGTTGTCGGTGACACGCTGATAATTGGCGCTGCCACTGCGCAGGCAGGATCGCTCTGATCATACAGGAGATTGCCGTCATTATCCAGACCAAGGGTCGTTACATCTTTAAGCCTGCCTTCAAAGCCTGCGGCAGCAGGGTTGCAGGGATCGTTGACCCTTGTCGTTCCGCTGGTTGTCCCTAAGGCTGCTGTGTATACAGGCCTCAGTACGTTCTCAGCATCCGGCGCTGGGTCGCTATGACAATCATAACAGGTATCAGCACCGCTGTTTACATGGTGCGCCCTTAGTCCAGGTCCGTCATGGCATCCTGAACATCCCTGGTTAAACGGCGCTGCGCCACTCGATTGGTACGTATAAACCGGGATCCTGGAACTCCCAAAATGGCAGGCATTACAATTGCCATTGAGCATTCCCGGCGGTGTTCCCGTTGATGAGTTGGCGTGGCCGTTATGGAGCGCTAAGCTAGTTCCGGGCCATGCAGGGTTAGCAGCTTTTGCTGCTGCCAGCGAACTGTATGTGTTTGCCCTGAAGCCCCCATGACAGCCTTCACAACTTCCGATCGTGTCATAAGCTCCTGCAAACGGCACCATAAGCGCAAGAATCAGCATCGCTATAAATGTGCCGTATGTTAATAACTTCTTTTTCATTGAAACCTCCTCATAAATTGTTGTTTAAAGGAAAAGTGTATCTTTTTCTTAATAGAACATCCTTTATGTTTCTCTTACAGCATCACCTCCCTTTTTAGGCATAATAAAAGCCTGTTTCGTTTGAAAAGGGAAACAGGCTGATCGAGCGATTTATCTGAAAAAGTCTGCACTGCTAAAGACAGGCTGTCTTTTTATTAAATCGTCAGTTCAGCATGTTTCTTCGGCAGCCCGGCTGTCCCTGAATTTGGACCCGCGGCTTTGTGCCCCCAGATTGCTCGGGGTTTACCTTTTCGGAAACGTAAGACTTGACTTAATTTCAAAGAACTATATTTAAAAAACAGGTGATATTTTCTTGTCTATCTAAACTTTAATCTTTTCTGAAAATAAAATATGTGATACAAATCACAAGGTAGTAAAGCTTCCAAGTTAAGAATAACTCTAAATTATGAATTATTTATGAATTTCATTTTATTCTCTTGCCGGCCTTCGTTGTAAATACAAAAAGAAATATGTTAATCTTTATAAAGCGGCATCCTTTTTCAGGATGCCGAATCAGTCATTAATGCACGCTGTTTAAAAGGAGATTTGCAGACTTGTATAAAAATGTAGCGATATGGGTTTTATTCGGCTTGATGATGATCCTTGCTTTCAACGTCATAGATACATCCAAGACCGATGAAGAGATGGTCTTTTCTGATTTTATGCAGAATTTACAGAAGGATAAAATCGCTGAAGTGACCATAAAAAAGCCTGAGAACCTTATCACCGGCACACTGAAAGAAGGGGGGAAATTTAAGACATTTGCCCCTGATTATCCTGATCTTGTAAAAGAATTGCGTGACAAAGGGGTTAAGATAACCGCGAAACCTGAACAGACTCCGTGGTATCTGAGCGTTTTATTCAATTTCGGCCCGATTATTTTGCTTGTTGTTTTCTACATATTCTTTATGAGGCAGATGCAAACCGGCGGGAACAAGGCGCTTTCATTCGGTAAAAGCAGGGCAAAGCTTGCTTCGGGTAAAGGAGTAAACGTGACATTTGCTGATGTGGCTGGCGTTGATGAGGCAAAAGAAGAGGTCCAGGAGATCATAGATTTTCTTAAAGACCCTCAGAAGTTCCAGAAGCTTGGCGGCAAGATACCAAAAGGCGTTCTGCTTGTCGGGGCCCCCGGCACAGGAAAGACTCTCCTTGCAAAGGCGATTGCCGGTGAAGCCGGTGTGCCCTTCTTCTCCATCAGCGGCTCTGATTTTGTAGAGATGTTTGTCGGCGTGGGAGCTTCAAGGGTTAGAGACCTCTTTGATCAGGCAAAGAAGAATTCCCCATGTATAATTTTTATAGATGAGATAGATGCTGTAGGACGCCACAGAGGGGCCGGGCTCGGCGGAGGACATGATGAACGCGAGCAGACCCTTAACCAGCTCCTTGTAGAGCTTGACGGATTTGCCCCTAATGAAGGGACAATAGTGCTTGCCGCAACGAACAGGCCTGATGTGCTTGACCCTGCCTTATTAAGACCCGGGAGGTTTGACAGGCAGGTTATTGTATCTACGCCTGATGTAAAAGGCAGGCTGGAGATAATCAAGGTGCATGCCAAAAAAATACCTGTTGCCGATGATGTAAAGCTCGATGTGCTTGCACGCGGAACGCCCGGTTTTTCAGGAGCTGACCTTGCAAACCTGATCAATGAAGCAGCCCTGCTTGCAGCGCGGCAGTCAAAGGCAAAGGTTGAGATGAGGGACTTTGAAACTGCCAAAGACAAGGTCATGATGGGCAAAGAGAGAAAGAGCATGATAATCTCCGAGGAGGAGAAGAAGATCACCGCGCATCATGAGGCAGGCCATGCGCTTGTAGCAAAGCTGACCGTCGGGACAGATCCTATCCATAAAGTGAGCATCATCCCGCGCGGGATGGCGCTTGGCGTTACCCAGCAGCTTCCGATAGATGATAAATACACCTATTCAAGAGAATACCTATTGAACACCCTTGCGGTCTTAATGGGCGGAAGGGCCGCAGAGGAGATAGCTCTCGGTCACATGACCTCAGGCGCGGGCAATGACATTGAAAGGGCGACTGACATCGCAAGAAAGATGGTATGCGAGTGGGGAATGAGTGATAAGATGGGACCTCTGACCTTTGGAAAGAAACAGGAACAGATCTTTTTAGGAAGAGAGATCGCTCAGCATAAAGACTATTCAGAAAAGACTGCTGAGGAGATCGATGCGGAGGTCAGGAGGATCATCACTGAAAGATATTCATATGCAGTTCGTCTTCTTACGGATAACAAGCCGATCCTCATGAAGGTTGCAGAGGTGCTGCTTGAAAGAGAGACAATAGATTTATCTGATCTGGAGGCTATAATTGAAGGCAGAGAGCTTCCCAAAGTAATCCTGGAGTCCGACATACAGAAACCTCGGAACCCTGAAGACGGCAAAGGCACTGACGCGGGAAAGAGCGCTGTAAAACCGGAAAAGATCATTAATACGGCTCCTCAAGCAGCGGTCTGATTACGAATTGCCGGCAGGGAAGACCTTTGGTTTTCTCTGTTATTCTTTATTTGACCCCATAACCTAATACAAAATGGATATCGTTCTTGATGACACAGAGATCCGAATCCTCGGCTGCCTTATTGAAAAGGAGCTGACCACCCCGGAGTATTACCCGCTTTCTTTGAACAGCCTGACGAACGCCTGCAACCAGAAATCCAACCGCAATCCCATTGTTTCCTTTCATGAAGCTGATGTTGAGCAGGGATTAGAGGGACTTCAGGCAAAAGGCCTCGCAAGAAAAACCATCACACCAGGAAGCCGTGTCGCAAAATACCGGCATACAATACTGGACAAGTTTGATCTGTCCAGGCAGGAAATCGGCATCCTCTGCGAGCTTATGCTGCGCGGTCCGCAGACTATGGGGGAAATCCGCACCCGTGCTGAAAGGATGTCGCCGTTTGAGAGCCTGGAAGAGGTCGAAAAAAATCTGCAGGCACTGATGGATTACGACCCCGCGCTTGTGATAAAGCTGCCGAGGGAGACCGGCAGAAAAGAGTGCAGGCACATGCACCTTTTTTCAGGCAAACCTTCGCAAGATTTATCCGCTGAACCGGCAGCGCCTCAGATCACTGTACAAGAGAGGATCAGCAGTCTGGAAGAAGAGACCTCAAGGCTCAGAAGCGAACTGGAAGAGCTGAAGCAGACCTTCGCTGAATTTAAATCGCAATTCTGACGAATAGTTGGACTTTGAAATCCTACAGATTCATTTCAGGTTCTTCACTAAAGATTTTCCATAAGTTTTGCAGTAAAATCTCCGAATGACAGGGGAAGATGGGTGCGTCCCTAATTATCCTGCAAATTTGTATTTCAATAGGCATGAAATTCTGTATAATAGGGCTTAGTATTTATGGAAGGACCGTCGGATGTTCTTATGCTTAATAAATACCTAAAAAATATCTACAAGGTTTCTTTGCAAGGTGATGCAAGGGAAGAAAGCTACTATTCCACTCTTGAAAAACTTCTGTACGATTATGTTGATTCTGTCAAAAAGAAAAATATTCATATCACGTCTCTTCCGAAAAAGACCGAGGCGGGCAACCCGGATTTCAGAGTGTGGGACGGAAAACAGAAAATAGTCGGCTATATTGAAGCAAAGGCTCCAACTGTAAAACATTTAGCCCAGATTGAGGGGTCAGAGCAGTTAAAGCGTTACCTGCAGATATTCCCCAATCTGATACTCACCAACTTCTTCGAGTTCAGGCTCTATCGTGACGGCCAATTGATTGATTCTGTTCAGATAGCAAGACCCGTGCTTATGCAGAAGCTCGAAATCGTGCCGCCTGTAGAAAAAGAGAAAGAGTTTCTTGCCCTGCTTGAAAAATATCTTGCCTTCTCTCTGCCGAAAGTCTATTCGGCAAAGAACCTTGCCATTGAACTGGCAAAGAGGACCCGTTTTTTAAGGGATGAAGTTATTGCAGAGGAGTTGGAAGAAGAAGAAAAAACCAAGAAAGGAAATATCATCGGTTTTTACCACGCGTTTCAGAAATATCTGATAAGCGGCCTCTCAAAAGAAGACTTTGCCGACCTTTATTCACAGACCATAACTTACGGACTCTTTGCAGCCCGTACCCGTTCAGAGAATGGCTTTAACAGGAAACTTGCCTATGATAATATCCCTAAAACAATCGGTATCCTGAGAGATGTATTCAGGTTTGTTTCTCTGGAAGACCTTCCTCAACAGATGGAATGGATCATTGATGATATTTCTGAAATCCTGTCCGTAACGGATATAAATAAAATTCTTCATCAATACTTCCATGAAGGCAAGGGGAAAGACCCCATTATCCATTTTTATGAAACCTTCCTTTCAGAGTATGACCCTAAAACAAGAGAGATGAGAGGTGTTTATTACACACCTGAACCTGTGGTTTCTTATATAGTCCGTTCCCTGCATAACATCCTGAAAGAGCAGTTTAATAAACCTGATGGATTTGCGGATAAGAACGTAACAGTATTAGACCCCGCAGCAGGAACACTGACCTTTTTAGCAGAGACGGCAAAACTTGCAGTTGATGAGTTTGTTTCCAAGTATGGAGAGGGAGGCAGAAAAAATTTTATCAAAGACCATATCCTGAAAAATTTCTATGCTTTTGAATTAATGATGGCTCCTTACGCTATCGGCCATCTAAAAATGTCTTTCCTGCTTGAAGAATTAGGATACAGGTTGCAGAAAGATGACAGAGTAAAACTGTATCTCACCAATACTCTTGAGATGGAAGAGCTTGCGGTTACAGATTTACCGGGAATGGCCTCATTGTCGGAAGAATCGCACCTCGCGGGGAAAGTGAAGAAAGAGCAGCCTATACTTGTGATATTAGGCAATCCTCCTTATTCCGGACATTCGTTCAATTTGAGCGAGAAATTAATGAGCATCAAAGAAGGCGAGCAGTATGTTTCCAATTACCTGTTGAAGAACGGGCAATGGTCTGCAATGACCAGGAAGGCTGACAAGAGTATCAGCGTAAAGCAAAAAACATGGATAGGCAGGTTGATAGAGGATTATAAGATTTGCGATGGGAAAGAACTTGGGGAGAAGAATCCGAAGTGGCTTCAGGACGATTATGTAAAATTTATTCGGTTTGCCCAGTGGAAAATAGACCAGATGGGCGAAGGTATTTTAGGCTTTATCACAAACCATAGCTATCTCGATAATCCGACCTTCAGGGGGATGAGACAATCCCTGATGAACACCTTTGATGAAATTCATCTATTAGACCTGCACGGCAACAGTCTGAAAAAAGAAAAATGTCCTGACGGCAGCAAGGATCAGAATGTCTTTGATATTCAGCAGGGTGTTGCTATAGCTATATGCATCAAGAAGAGCGGGAAGAAGAAAGCCATTAATCATTCTGAAATATGGGGTGATAGAGAAGCCAAATATTCTTCGCTACAAGCCCATGACATAAATACTACCGGATGGAAAAGCATCAATCCTAAATCGGAATTCTATCTGTTTATCCCACGAGATGAAAGACTGTCTGCTGTTTATGATAAATTCATCAGGATTACTGACATATTCCCTGTAAACAGCGTAGGCATTGTGACTTCAAGAGATGATTTTGTGATTGCTTTTGATAAGGATAAGCTCCGGCGAAGGGTCTTGCAGTTCAGAGACAAGAAAATGCCAGATGAAATAATCGGGCAGACTTACTCCTTAAAAGATAAATCCAACTGGAAACTGAAAGATGCAAGAGAAGCGGTCATAAATGATGATGAATGGGATCAGGCGTTTACAAAAATTCTTTATCGCCCGTTCGATGAACGTTGGATTTTTTATCATGATGCAGTTGTTGAACGCTCCCGCAAAGAAGTAATGCAACATATGCTTCAAGATAATTTGAGACTGCTGAAAAAGACTGGCATTAAGTTTGCATAAATAAAGCAAACATAAAGTCAGGAGGGACGATGATAAAGAAGGATTACGGGCAGGTCAGTTTCTACAGCTATATATACGACGCGGTAATACCGAAAG
>JACRPZ010000043.1 GCA_016222905.1 Nitrospirota bacterium | reverse complement strand
TCTTTCGGTATTACCGCGTCGTATATATAGCTGTAGAAACTGACCTGCCCGTAATCCTTCTTTATCATCGTCCCTCCTGACTTTATGTTTGCTTTATTTATGCAAACTTAATGCCAGTCTTTTTCAGCAGTCTCAAATTGAATAGTTACTGGTGTTATTAATAGCCATTCATTTTGTTGCTTTCTTCGTGTTATCTCAAAAATTATTGATTAATAAATGAGGCAAGTGTTAGAATTTTCGTAAGTTATTATATGCGGGTTTGCCAAATATATAATCGCCTAAAATATTTTACTAATTAAACTATATGCTTGATAGAGATAAGACAAAAGAACAACTCTTGGAAGAAGTCAGAAACTTTCGTAGAAGAATTCTGGCTTTGGAAAGAGATTATGATGACTATAAAAAAGCAAAAGATACGCTCTTGGCAAGTGAAGCAAAATATAGCAGGCTTGTTAACTCTCTTCAGGAAGGCATCTGGGCGCTCGACACAGAAGAAAAGACAACCTTTGTCAACAATCGCATGGCAGAGATGCTCGGATATACTGTAGAGGAGATGCTTGGTAAGAAAGTCTTTGATTTTATGGATGAACGAGGGGTAAAACTCTGTAAAGAAAAGATGGAGAAGCGTAAGGACGGGGTAAAAGAGCAACATGATTTTGAGCTTATAAAGAAAGACGGGAGCATCATATACGTAACTATGGAAGCATCGCCGATTAATGATGATGACGGGAATTACATCGGGGGTGTTGCCGGTGTTATGGACATTTCTGAGCGCAAGAGAGCAGAAAACATGCTGAAGCTGAGCGAAGCACGATACCGTATGTTGTACGAAGGCACACCGGTTATGATGCACTCCATTGATGCAGAGGGCAAATTGATCAGTGTAAGCGATCAATGGTTGAAGAAGCTTGGCTACACGCGGGATGAAGTAATTGGCAAGAGTTCTACGGAATTTCTGACCGAACAGTCCCGTGTTTACGCTCATGAGGTCGTGCTGCCGGAATACATGAGAACAGGGAGATGCAACAACATTGAATATCAATTCGTCAAAAAAAGCGGTGATATTATCGACACTTTGCTTTCGGCCATTGCTGAGCGCGATTCTTCCGGACTTTTCGTACGCTCTTTGGCGGTCATTGAAGACATCACCGAGCGCAAGAAAGCTGAGGAGGCTATCATTAGCGCCAAGGACGAATGGGAGCGGACTTTTGATGCGGTTCCTGACCTCGTTTCGCTATTGGACAAAGAGCACCATATCATCCGGGCTAACAGGGCCATGGCTGACAGGCTTGGTAGTACGCCTGAGAAGTTGAAAGAACGCCTCTGCTATGAAGTTGTGCATAACACGTCATCGCCTCCTTATTACTGTCCGCATGAAAGACTACTGGCCAGCGGTAAAGAAGAACGGAGTGAGTTCTTTGATAGAAACCTTAACGGTTACTTTGAAGTAAGGACTATCCCGGTACGGGACGAAAACGGACAAATTGCCGGCAGTGTGCATATTGTACGAGACATCACTGAACACAGAAAACTGGAAGACCAGCTTCGCCAGGCCCAGAAGATGGAAGGCATAGGCACCCTTGCCGGAGGAATCGCACATGATTTCAATAACGTCCTATCAGCCATAGTTGGCTATGGCCATCTGAGCCTGATGAAGATGTCAGATGAAGATCCTAATCGTATGAACATTGAACAGATACTTGAGGCCTCAGACAAGGCTGTAAGTCTTACAAAGGACTTGCTTCTTTTCAGCAGGAAACAGCCCATCGAAAAAAAGCCTAAAGATATAAATGGGATTATTCAAAGGATAGAGAAGCTCTTAAAACGAGTTATAGGAGAGGATATTACATTTAATACAAAGCTTTCTGAAGAAAAGCTCATGATCTCAATTGATGCACACCAGTTTGATCAGGTACTTATGAACTTTGCCACAAATGCACAGGCTGCCATGCCCCAAGGAGGCACATTCACGATAACAACAGAAGGGATTAATCTGGATAAAGATTTCACCGCCGCACGAGGGTTAGGGAGACCCGGCAGGTACGCCCTGATAAACATATCCGATACTGGACATGGAATGGACAAAGAGACCAGAGAGAAGATTTTTGAGCCCTTCTTTACGACCAAAGAGGTAGGAAAAGGCACAGGATTAGGGCTTGCAGTCGTCTACGGCATTATAAAACAGCATGATGGATATATTGACGTTTATAGTGAAAAGGGAATAGGCTCCACATTCCGTATATACCTGCCGCTCATAGACTCAGGAGAAGCTGAGGATAAAGCTGCTGCCATCGAAGAAGAACAGCCTGCGGGAGGCACCGAAACTATTCTTATTGCCGAGGACGATGAAGCGCTTAGAAAGCTTTCCAATAGTATACTGAAGCAGTCCGGTTACACTGTAATCGAGGCTGTTGATGGTGAGGATGCAGTGCAAAAGTATCAGAAGAACAAAAACCGAGTACAACTTCTTCTGTTCGATCTCGTTATGCCTAAGATGAACGGTAAAGAGGCTTTTGATGAGATAAGGAAGATGAAGCCTGATATGAAGGTCATCTTCTTAAGCGGATATGCTCCTGATATAGTCAAACAGAAGATGTCGCTCGTAAAGAATTTCCAATTGATTTATAAGCCGGTTTCTCCTTTTTGCCTGTTGAAGAAGGTGAGAGAGGTGCTGGATAGTTGAGGCGTGACTTATTTCATAACGGATATGTCGGTCATTTCGGATTATTAAGTCGTAGGTGTTATCAACGTTGAATCAAATATAACCCTCAAATATAAAATCATCTCCTATCTTTTTTACATGAAGGTTTTTTACTTTGATGATATTCTTTAGAGAAGCCGGGGAGATCCCTCCTACGGATGGAACAGCGTAAAGCCCGCCCATTATCTTTGGCGCGCAGAAGAAGATTACCTTGTCAACTATACTGCTTAAAAGAGCAGATGCGTTCAGTGATGCCCCGCCTTCGATCATCACACTTGTTATCTCAAGCCTTCCAAGTTCTTTCATGAGGCTCTTAAGATCAACCTTTCCCGCTTTGCTCTTTACGGACAGCACCTTGTACCCCTTCTTTATTACAGAATTGATTTTTTCTCTATCTGCGATTTTAGTTGTAGCGATAATTGTTTTTTGGTCATTATGTTTTAACACCTTTGCATTTAAAGGTATCAGAAGAGAGCTGTCAATAATGATCCTGTAAGGGTTTCTGCCCCCTCTCATTCTACAGTCAAGGGAAGGATTGTCCGCAATGACCGTGCCTATCCCGACCATAATCGCATCTACTTCATTTCTCAGTTTATGAACGTATTGCCTTGCTTTATCTCCGGTTATCCATTTAGATTCGCCGCTTGCCGTAGCAATCTTTCCATCAAGGCTTTGGGCGGCTTTAAGAATTACAAACGGCTCTTTCTTTGTTATGAATTTGGCGAATGTCTCATTGAGTCTCTTTGCCTCAGTCTCCATGAGGCCGACTTCGGTTGCGATGCCTGCGCTCTTAAGCGCTTTTATGCCTTTGCCGGATACTTTCGGGTTAGGGTCTGTCATCGCGATAACCACTTTCTTTAAGCCTGATTCAATAATCGCATCGGTGCAAGGCGGGGTCTTTTTGTCAGTATGACAACACGGCTCAAGGTTTATAAATAGAGTAGCTCCCTTTGCCAGCTTTCCAGCTTTTCTTAACGCAAGTATCTCAGCGTGCGGGGTTCCTGATTTTCTGTGATAATCTTCGGCAATTATCTTCCCGCTTTTGACAATCACTGCGCCTACCGTAGGGTTCGGACTCGTCCTGCCTCTTCCCCTGGCTGCAAGCCGCAGGGCTTTTTTCATGAATATGCTGTTGTCCATATTTCAGATAAATTGATTCAGTAACAATATATATGAAGCTATTAATATTAGCAGAAAACACTGATATAAGGTAGAATCGTCACCATTAACAAGACACTCCCCTATTCACAGGATTGTCAAGTAATAATTAAATCATTTAATATTAATAAGTTGCAAGCTTTACTTAAAACAACACTTTAATAATTAATTAATCTTGGCTCCTGTTAGGCAAATATAAGATTTTATAGACATAGTTGTAAAATTTTCTTCTTGCATTATGGTTTGTCTGTAAGTATACTTTACATTCTGTTCCGAACTCCTAATTTATATGCAAAATACATAACTGAAACATCATCTGTTTCCGTGCAGAATATGAAAGAAATAAACATCAATTGGCTTTACAATTTCAAGAAGAAGGTCATCTTTGTACTCATCGGAGTTATTTTCTTGGCTATTGTATTAAGCAATGTGTTGCTTAAAAGAGTTCTCCTGAATGAAAGCAAAGCCAAGACACATGAACTTGCTTTATCAATACAGTCGTGCCTGAACAATCTTATGATAGCGGGTGACCCTGATGCGATACAGGCTACCCTTGAAAAACTTGGCAGTAATAATGAATCAATAATCAAGGTATTTATAATTGACAGGAATGGCAAGATCGCTTACTCCTCGAAAAAAGAGGAGATAGGAAACAAGCTGGACAGACATACTGATAAAAATTGTACAGGCTGTCATATGAATCACGGCACCAAACCGTTTGGAGATGCTTTACTTATCAATTATAACGGCTTAGAAGTGCACCGGAATATATCCGTTCTATATAACAGCAAGGAATGCTATGGATGCCATGACAGCCGATACAGCATAAACGGCAAACTCATAATTGACCGCTCTTTAAAAAATACGAATTCTCTTATCATATCAGTTGATCTATTTATGGTTGGTTTTGCAGTTATTTTACTTCCATTCCTATTTGTCTTTCTCTCAAAGAGTTTTAACAAGTATATAAATGAAATAATTATTAAGCATACTGAGATATCTTTGCTTTACTCACTTGTAAATCGTCTTAGCAAAACCATTGAGATTGAGGAATTGAAATCTATGGTTGTTGATATTCTCAAAGAGACCCTCGATGCTGATGAAGTGGACATAGTAGTGCCTCGAGAGGAGAGTGACTACAGGGTGCTTACATGGACTCTATCATCAAATAAAATAGTACGCAGAAAAGTTGATGAAGATGATCCGCTTGCAATAGTTATTATTAATTGGATAAAAGGCATGGTAAGGGCAGAAATTATTTCTGACGACAAGAAGCAGATATTATTGCCCATTGAAAAAAATGAGCATCGTCTTGCGCTCATTGCTGCAAGGAGCACAAAAAAGCCTTTTGATACGATAAGGCTCATGCTAATTAAAGCCATAATAAGCCATGTAGCAGTAGCTTTTGAGAACGCCCGCTTATACAGTATTGCAATAACTGATGAATTGACAGGCCTTTATTCTCAAAGGCATTTCAATTATCGCATGGACAAAATGTTTTATGACTTCATTAAGTATGGCGAAAAGCTAACTCTGCTGATGTTGGATATTGATGACTTTAAGAAGGTTAATGATACATATGGCCATATGGTTGGAGATATTATTCTCAAAGAAATTGCCGGATGTATTATTGAATCTATAAAGCAGACTGATGTTGCATTCAGGTATGGAGGAGAGGAATTTACTGTGCTGCTTCGATTAACGGATCTTAAGGACGGCAAATATGTATCTGAAAGAATAAGAAAATCTATCGAACACTTCGTTTTTGACAAGGGAAATCATAATATCAAGCTTACCGTAAGCATAGGTGTTTCGAACTGTCCGGATAACGCTCTAACTATATATGACCTTAAGCTAACGGCGGATAAAGCACTTTATGAAGCAAAAGGACTTGGGAAAAATAGAACAGTTGTCAGCGATGCTCAACCCAAGCTGTAAACAATACCGATTAATTGCAGATTTTATACATAAAGCTGAACAAATGGGCCATGATTAATAGTTCATGTTGTACTTTTGCTGGAAAGTGCCTTTAAGAGGGATTAAATAATAGCCCGGGGAAACCATGAACTTTTCAATAAGCTTCAATTCTACAGGTGTTACTTCTTTGGAGGAGGGCATAAGCTCTAAGGAAAGGTTCATAACTCCTTTGTCAATAACGCCTTTTAATCTGGCATAGCCCTTTGTCCCTTCAAGGCTGATAGAGCTGATCTTTGTCGTATCTTCATTAATAGACAAAGCGCCCTGCATTCGATGAAAAGAATTTATGAAGGGCAATGTTAGCGTGCCGGAATTTTGGATATTCATGTCCGGGATCTCAAATGTAATATTTGCCGTGCCGCCGTTCAGGAGAATATCTGATGATATATAGCCGCTGCTTTCAAGGCCGATTTGCGACAGATAATCAATTGCCTTGAGATCCGAATTTGTTATCTTTAAGTTTCCGCCTTCAGGAAGCCTGAATGAGCCTTCAATATCACCTTCGCCTAATTTGCCTGTTATTGAAAAAGAGAGTTGTCTCTTGATCAGGTAAAACGGATTGATCCTGCCTGATATGTCAGTGATATTACAGATAGGAATATCTCCTCTTTTCAGATTAAGGCTGTCAGCGTTGAAGGAAAATAAGATCCCTTTTCTGAAGCCATCTATCGAGGCATTTACTGCAGAGTTTTCAGCGGTTGAGATAGAATCCTCAATCCTTTTCTTTAACAGATCATCCGGTACGGCAAAGAACCATGAGAGGATTACAAATAAGGAAATAGCTCCTAATGAATAAAGGATGTTGCGGAGTTTCAACGTTACTCCCTGCTTATAAGCGAGGCTGTGAGTTTCAGAATGAATTTGTCAGGATCTTCAAAAGTACTCTTTATTGAGGCACTCTTGATCTTCATCGGCGCCGGTGCGTTATTAATCTGGTACATCAGGTTTACAATGCCGTTAAGGTCAATATTCTGAATCTCAAGCTCTGCGTCTTCCTCTATAAGCTCATTTATCCTCTTCACCTGCATCGGTTTTAATGCCCGTGCTTCAAGCCCGATGGTTTTAAGTATACTCTCCAGTCTTGAGACAACTCCGCTCTCCTTTGTCAGTCCTATCTTCCTCTCTTTTGCATTGACAATCTCTTTCATCTCAATGAGGCCCGTGCCGAGCGACTCCAGCTCTGTTAATTGGGCCTTCAGGGAATCGTTTCTCTTTCTTGCATCTCTGCTCTTTATTGATACTGTAATTGTAATGATAATAACAACGGCTATTGCGGAGAGCAGTATTATGGAACGCCTGTCGTTAAGAAAGAAGAGTTTTATTATTTTCTTCATATCGCTTTCTCTTTCATGATTATTGTGAAGTTGATTTTTTTATCAGCAGAGGCGCTGGACTCTGAGACCTTTGCATTCTCAAACCCGGATGACAGGGCGGTCTTAAATGATTCAACCTCTTCAAATGATGCGGCTGAGCCCTTTACGGTTATATTATTCTCGTCAGCGCTAAACTCATGAAGTGTGATGTTTTTGTTTTTAAGGTTTGCTATGCTTTGAAGAATATCGAGCACTGGCGTTCCCCCAAGCACGGCATTCTTCTTCTTTAACGTATTGATATTACCTTTAAACTGCCTTACGGCATCAACAACTTTTTTGTCTTCAGGGAAGGCGGTTTGATATACGATCTGTATATTTTTTGATAATGACTTCTGTTCCTTTTTGAGAGAGGAGAAGGTTATCATCGTATTAGTTAAGAACATGAGAAGGAGGATGAGCAGAAGAAAGGCTGATAACTGGAGGGTCTTTCTTGTCTCTTCAATATCTTTTTTATAAGCCAGATCATCCTGCCTGAGGTTTATTGACTGCTCTGACAGATCTTTTCTTGCGGCCTCAGCCCTTATCTCTGTGTCTGCAATAGAGCCTTTAAGTAGTTTTACGCTATCTCCGCCCGTAAGTCTTAAATCAATAGATGTGATAAGTTTCGGTTCAAGCCCGGATGATGAAAAAATATCTATTATCTCTCTGAGCCTTCTCTTCTCTATGCAGACCGCCAATACTTTGGCAGCGTTTTCAGCAGTGCCGGTTATCATATAGTCAATGGAGTAATCATTGACATTGCCAAGAAGCGTGCCTTCGAGTTCATAAGCGATGGTCTCCTTTATCTTCTTCCTGTCGGAGAAAGGAAAACTCATCTCCCTTAATGAGAGGATGCTTATTGGAAGGCTCAGACAGACATTCTCAAAATTACCCTTGACCAGAGACGATATGGAGCTTTGGTCAAGTTCATTTTCAAGAGGGAGTGATTTTGTTTCTTCAAGCGAATAATTGCCGCTTCTCTTCTTGAAGATATATAGATGCAGTTCTTTCCCTGTCCAGTCAATAAATCCGGTTCCCACGTTATCCTTCTCTCCAAAAGTGAATATTCATAGATGTATCAGTAACGCTCTCAATAGCCCTTGTAATCTCATCAACTGTTGCTGTTGCGGTAACTCTGAAGTTAGAACTCTTATCAGTGAACTTAACCTGAGAGGTTTTAGACTGGATGTTTGTCACTATAGAATTAATCTCTGGTATTTTAATGTTATTTATATCCTTAAAAGGCTCGCTCTCTCTGAGATAAATAATCTGCTTTGCAAGCTGTTCTGATTTAACAAGGCTATAAAGAACAGGCAATTTTGCAGTGTTTATGTTTATCTTACCACTTCCGAAGACTGTCAGATATGGGCTTATTTTATCATATATTTCTTTATCTATGCCTTTTATGAATTTAAGCTCTTCCAAGCTCCATAAAGGCGCATCCTTTGCGTTATCCTCGTACCCGCCTGCACTATCAGAATCTATCCAATCGGCAATATATAGACGAATATCAGGATTGATCTTAAGGTTTTCAAGGAGGTTTTGCAAGGCAACTAATGCATCATTATCAGGTTTGCCATTAGAAAAAACAATGCTGTTAATATTAAACTTTGCCTCTTCATCCTCAAGTTTTACGGTAACTATTGTATTCTCCCCGAAGCTCTTTTCAATCGGCAGGAGAGCTTCGCTCTGGGAAGTGGGGGGAAGATTCTTCATCTCCTTCAGCAGGTTTGAGGCCAATGCCTGTCCGGATTTTGCTGTGAGAGACGCCTTCTGAGCATTGCTCCAGTTAGAGAGCGAGGATGTTCCTATATACACCTCATAAGCAAAATCAACTGCAAGGCCTGTAAGTATTGAGACAATGAGCAGTGTAATTAAGAGGGCGGCCCCCCTCTGATTGCAGACTGAGGATTTAGTGTGGTCCATTGTCAGTGCGTTCTTCTTCATAGCTGCTTGGGCACTATTCTTGGTCTTGCGTATTCAGTGAGTTTGACATTATTGCCGCTGTCATCAAATTCTATGCTTATCCGGACTATATCCGGACGACTATCTGTCTGCGAGGAGTCCCATGTCCTCACCCACTTGTCATTAACGAACATCTCAACGGAAAAGCCGTTAATCTTCTCTATCAGCTCTGCCGTGCGAAGTTTTGAAAAGATGGTTGATATGTTAATCGCAGGCGCTTCCATCTTCAGCAGGCTGAGACTCTTCTCATTCTCCTCAACAATATATGCGGCAAGATTTAGATTGCCGTCTCTTGAAGAGAATGTGGTGAAATATAATTCAGATGCCTTCTTATCGAAAATATCCCTGTCTCTGGCAAGGAAGATAGTCTTGTTTTTAGTTATATCTTTTAATTGAGGAATTGTTATAAAAGAAGCCTCAATCTCCCGTCTCATCATATCAAGGACTGTCCGCGCCTCCTGGTATTTCAGAGAGACATCATCAAACCTTTTAACAGCCTTCTGGAGCATGAAGAATGAACTGTATACAGCGCCTAACACAATGGTCAAGAGTGTAATGCTTATGAGCACCTCCAAAAGCGTGAAACCCGTTCTTTTTTTTATTCCGTCATATGCATCTATCATTTTGTCTTTTTCGTAATAAGTTCACTGAGGAGAACCTCTTTACCATGTCCGCTTACTATTGTTTTTAATTCAATAATATCTGTGTTGGCGATGGCTTCCGCGGTATTTACATATCTGAATTCCGTGTCCGGGAAGTCTCCTTTTGAGTTTACCGGGCTTCTTTCCATCTCTGTTATCTTCTCCTTTGCAAGCATATACATCTGCGTAGTGACTGTATTTTCATACGCTACATCTGAATGATAATTCACAGTGTAAATGATGGTCGTAAGGGCTATCCCGATAATGGCAAGCGCTATCATTATCTCAAGGAGAGTGAAGCCGCCATTGTAAAGACTGGAAATGTTTAGCTCTCTATATCTTTTGTCCGGCATTGCAATTACAACTTATACCCTTCATATATTCCGGCTCTGCCGTTGATGTTATTAAAGATAACGGTATACTCGTCTTTACCCTTTGAAAGGTGCAGGATGAGCGGCTCTTCCGTGCCGAGAGGACCAAACTTAACAGTAACTTCTCCCTCAGAGCGCGCCCCAAATGACGGGATCAGAATATCTTTCAGAAATACGTCATCCTTCAAGCTGAAACTCTTTAATTCTCTCTCGCCTGTAAAACCATACGAGTCATTATCAAGATTGATATTAAAAAGATAATCCTTTTTTTTGCTCACGCTTTCGTCGTAAACATACCTGAGGGCGCTTCCCAGTCGTTTTGCGTCTGCCTTTAAAGAGCCTTCTCCGGCATCCATGAATGATGGGATTATTAATGCAGAGGCGATGGAGAGGATGAAGATGACAACTATCAGTTCAATAAGAGTAAAACCTGATCCTGAATTTGCGCTGTTTGATATAGTCCGAGTCATGCGTGGATTGGTTTACATGTCCCAGTTTGTTATATCCGCATCATAACCTTCGCCGCCGGGCTCCCTGTCAGCTCCATAGCTGATAATCTCGTAATCATTATCTGTGCCCGGAGAGATGTAGACGTATGCGTTATCCCACGGGTCAGGGGGTATTCCTTTCTTCTCCAGATATCCGCCCTTACGATAGTGTTTTGGTATCTCTCCGATTTCAGGTTCCTTGATCAGCGCCTCAAGCCCCTGCTCCGTGGAGGGATAGAAGCCGTTATCCATCTTGAAGAGCTTAAGGGCGGTCTCTAAGTTCTTCATCTGTATCTTTGCCTGCGCAACCTTTGCGTCATCGGTTCTTCCGATAAGCCTCGGCGCGATAATGGCGGCAAGAATCCCCAGTATTACAACTACCACCATAACCTCAATGAGGGTGAATCCGGCGCTTCTGAAATGTTTGGTTTTAGAAAATCTTCTCATAAAATGCTCTCCTTTAATTATTCCATCTTGAGATATTATAGCTAATAAGAGCCCTCAAAAGTTCAGTAAGCGCACCCAGCGTCAATGACCTGCTGAACCCTTGCCTGAAATTCAGTTGAGTCTACAAAAAGCTGCAGCATCGCCGGTCTTGTAGTGCCTCCGTTGAGCGCTCCAAGCCAGTACAGGTATCCGGCAAGGTCCGCGCCCCTTCTCAGTATCCCGTTATACAGGTCTTCTATATACTCGCTGTTGCTCGTATTCCTGTTAGCATACTCCTGACTCTGTAAAAAATTTAATGCTATCTGTGATGTAAGGTCTCTTATAGCCTGCGGATCTCCTCCGCACTGGGCCGTCTGCATCTCTCCAAGCCATGAGTTGAAACCTCCATTGTCCGGCAGCCTGCTCAGAAATCCCCTGTAGAGGTCATTTACAAGATTATACTCAGGCCTTACCGTGGTGTCACCGAATATGCCGGTCATGTATTGCCTGAACTCCGCGCTGAATATGAAGTAGTTTAATAAGAGGTTCCTTGTTAATCCTCCTGAAAGCTCTCCTGCCCAGGCATCAACTTCTCCCTGTGTAGGTGTCCTGCCGAGGAATGTCTCATACAGGTCTATTACGTATGCGCTATTCGTTGTGTTCATGCTTAGATACTCTCCTGAGTTGAAGAAGAGCTTGCCGAGGGCAATGAATCCTTCTTTTATGTCTATGCCGTCTGAGTCAATCCGTTGTATCTCGCTTGTCCAGCCTTCTGCCCCTCCGGGCTCAGGCGCACGGTTTAAGATGCTGGTGTAGTAGTAGGTTACGAGATTATGCATTTTTGGAGAGTACTTATCCAATGGATCTGATCCAGCCTGAACTTCATCATAATCGCTGGAGCCGTCTCCATCGGTGTCCGCATTTAATGGATTAGTGCCTCGTGTATATTCCTCGCCGTCTTTGAGTCCGTCACCATCTGTATCAGGATTGCTGACATTTGTCCCCATTGAGGTTTCCTGCGCATCCGTCAAGCCGTCGTGGTCGCGGTCGTTGTTCTCAACCATGTCTGAGAGGAAGCTCTCTGTGCCGTCAGCTTTTATTGCGGAGACAGCATATAGGCTTGGCACAATAGTATCGTTCTCAGCCCATGCGTTACCAGTGTTGTAGGAGTTCGCAACGGAAGTCCCGATCTGCGAAAGATAGGGTTCGTCATCATATTTGGCATAGATGTTATACCCTGTGACAGCAGGGTCTGCGCTTGCATCCCATATGAGCGCGGTCTTCAGGCCGCCATCATCTACCGCATCTGCCTGTAATCCTGTCGGCGGAAGAGGCGTGTGGTTCACTGTAACCTTATCAGCGGAGGCAGAGTCTACCGTGATGGTGAAAGATATTGTGTTGGCATGGTTGAAGCCATGATAGGAATAATTCTCTGTCTCTGTGTTATCCATATACCCTAAATTCAACCTGTAATCTTCGCTATAGATACCTTTAAGATAGACTGTATAGGTCCCATCAGCAGGGTTATTTATGGATATGCTTCCCGCATCTATCCCAATAGAAACAGCGGCGTCCGCAATATCATTTTCCATATCTCCAGTGGTTGGATTTATGCCGCTTCCTTCTCCTGTCGGGCTGACGAGGTAAGGCTGTATCCGTCCGTCAATGCCAAGTGAAAGAAGATTAGTTAAAGCCTGCGGTTGCGCACGGTGTATCAAAGCAGGGCTGAGCGGCGCAAATGGCTCGTCTCCTGTAATCCAGACAATTATATCCCCTAAGAATGTATTTATTAATCCGGCGTGGCTTCCATTGGTTGAGGCCGGTGAGTTAAGAAAATCCACTGCGGCACTCAAGGTTTTTAACACTGTCCCATCACCGGTTGAGGGTCTGTAAGGCGCCTTTGAAAGCGGTACTCCGTCTGGATATAAATCACCGCTCTGCGGAGGATTGCCGTTGTATATGGTCCTGATTGTCTTTTCACCATCTCCGGCAAATATCTTGGTCCTGACTCCTGTGCCGTCATTGGTCATTCTATCTGTATCCGGATCACTATTCAGATCTTCCAGGTCTGTGTTCTCTTCTTCTGTAATGTCCCCCTTGCTCAGCACACCGCTAAATGTCGGCATGAGCCATTTTAAAGCCGGGACATGGGTATGCGCCATTTCGTAGGCTTCCTTGTTGTCGCACTTCCATCCGATTACAGGCCACTTCACGCAAAGCGGATATTTTTTATAAACAATATGCATAGCGTTAAAAGTATTCATGTAGAAATTCAGGAACTCCAGATAAAACGGCTCGTTCAGATCATCGGCAAGTTTCGGGTCGCCTCCTTCCCACATATAATATGCGGTTGCCGCCCCATGATTAGGCGTGCCGACCATTGCAAACCTGTTTATGTCGTCTTCATACTGATTGCTTTCTATGTATGTCCTTGTCAGCAATCCGCCCATGCTGTGCGCGACTATGTTCACCTCTGTTGTCCCTGCCGTTGCCTTTGCCTCATCAATCCACGGCTTGAGATATTCAACCCATGCATCATTCAAATCCAGCCGCCAGTCATAAGGCACGTCAAACATGGTGCAGTCCTTTTTGTAGCCATGTGTTGCTAACTCGTCCTTTAGATTGTCCCAGCCTGCCTGCCAGAACGGGTCATGCAAGACGAGTTTACCGCTGTCCCATTCAGGCGCGTCTTTCGGCAGGATTGGATAAATAAGTGGATTATACTTGCTGTCAGAGCCTGCTATCCCCGGCACAAGGAGGATCGGCAGCCTGCCGTCAGCATTGCAGTAAGAGATCATTAAGTTTTCCGCTTCTGTTCTTCCGCAGGCAACTGTAACCTCATGCACCTGACTGTATGAGCCGTTATGCTCAGCCCTGATATAATATTTGCCGCATGATATATTGTCGAAATAATAATACCCGCTGGCCGCAGTCGTTGTATCAACCGGCGTCCCTCCGTCTTTAGGAGATGTTCGGTACAAATTGACAGCCGCGCCGTTTATCAGGTGTTTGTCCGTGTCTTTAACCGTGCCGTGAAGATTCCCCGTACCCGCTCCGCCTCCTGTCACATCAAACGTATTGCTCGTCCCGTATTTTCCGCCTGCGCTTGCGCCAAGATAAATGCCGTTGCCTCCTTCATACAGCGTAACATTGCCTGTCCATGTGCCGCTGTTTAACCAGACTGTTATCGGATTTACAGAACCCGCATTGCTATAGACTGATACATAGCCGTTGTAATATTCCACATTCCCATACACATCCTTTGCCGTTATAGTCACGCTGAAAGGCGTACCGACCGCCTGCGGTGATGAAATATTTGAAAACTCAAAATGACCGGTTACCTGCGACGTGGAAATCAAAAGACCCGTATTTGCCATAGAGATACTTCCGTTGAAATAAAGCAGACCTCTTGTGCCGGCAATGTCTTCTATCCCGATAGTGTGCGTTCCTCCATCTGTCGGCGCATTTAAATACTGGAGTTCAATATTATTTGTGCCTGAATGAAGAATCATCTGAAAGGTGACCTGTGGTCCGTTGGCAAAATGAGGGTTGTTGGTGAACTGGACGATGAACCTGTTCCCTATTGTTTGATAATGTATACCTCCTTGTGGATAGTTTAAGTCTTCCCAGAAACCTGCAACAAGGTTATTTGGGTTGTTAGGGTTTGGAACCGCCTGTCCGCTACAACAACCACTACCTTGACCAGAGGATAAGGTTATAAAACCATTGGACGATATATAGACTTGTGTGTAGGTGTTACCGTAGAAACTGAATGAAAACCCGATGGGGACCGCGCCGCTTACAGCTTCATCACTAAGCGGAACAAAAATGCCTGTTCCGGAAATATCAGTCCAATTAAAAGGAATGGTTATCCCGCGATAACCAAAGTCATCTGGTCCCGGCCATGGTGTGGCTGCAGCATTAGCTACAAGACCCAATGAAAGTATTGCAACAATACAAAGAATAAAAAGATGAAATCTGCTGTTACGCATAGACATACCTAATTTTAATATTCTTTTAATATTTTCATTTCATGCTTCTGCCACATCAGTCCTGTATTATTGTCCGTCACAGTTCCGTTGCCGTTGTCGGTGTAGGAAAGCGGGTTGATGTTGTATTCCCCATCTTGCCCTGTTCCTGCACAGGGAATTTCATCATATGGATCAACCCCTCTATAACACTTCGTCTGTCCGGTGTCGGGAAGATTAAAGGCTGAAGCGTACTTCGACAGGCTCAGGATGACAGTGGTAAAAAGGAATAAAAATATAAGCGATAAAAATGCGGTCTTGCGAGTCATGATGTCCCCCCATCAATGTTCAAGAAATATTTTTACTGCCAAATAATTTTTACACCTGCTGTTTTTTGAAGGTCCTCATCAGGCGTAAGCATGGGAACTCCAAGATGTCTGGCAGTTGCTAATATAAGCCTGTCAAAAAGTTCAGGGAACCCCGTTTCTTCAGCAATCATCACAATCTGAGGAGTTAAGTCTACAATTGAATAGTTTGCCGAACTGTTAATAATCTTTAATGTTTCCTTTAGATTTATTTTGATACGCATCTTTTGCGATAAATACATTATTTCCACTAAGGAAATTACTGAAATAAAAATATGATGTTTCCCTACTTCTGCATCATCAAGTATGCCCTTCGCCTTTCTTCCGATTTTCCCTGTTTTGGCGAAGTGACGAATTATTGTTACTGTATCGGCAAGATATTTCATGTGCTTAAATCTTCTTTTTAAGAATTGTCACGGCTAATTCCTTTTCAGCAGATTTAAGTTCCTTATCAAGATTCAGAATTTTCTCAAATCCTTTTCCCGCCCATATTCCTTTTAGTTTAACAACAGTTTTTTTCTCAGTCTGAAATTTGGAGTGAATGAAGTCTATAAAATCTTTTACTTCATCTAATTTTTCATCAGGGAGTATAGTTAATTCTTTGTAAATTTCATCTATTTTTAATGTCTTGGTTTGCATACATTCATCTCCTTTCAACAATAAGATTCTTTCCTCTTAAAAATCCATACTGAATTATATCAGAAATGATGAATTCTATTTCTTGGAAATGTTCGTTTATCGGATAGAATACTCACTTTCTTGAAACGTCATTCCCGCTTGTCGGGAATCTTTCCTTTATAACTCATCTTCTTGATAGAGGATTCCGGACAAGCCGGAATGACGCCTCCATGTGCCATACAGGATTAATTAACCAACAGAGTTCTCAAAATAACCTATTTTATCAACTGATTAAGCTCAAATATCGGAAGCAGAACAGCCAGCACAATAAAACCTACTATAAGCCCCATAACGAGAATAAGAACCGGCTCCAGAAGTCCGACCGCCCTCTGAAGTCTTCTGTCGAACTCTGCTTCATAGGAAGCGGCTGTATTATTCAAAACCTCAGGAAGCCTGCCGGTCTGTTCCCCTGTAGCTATTATCTGAAGAAGCGTAGGCGGAAAGCCTTCAAGACTTGTTGAGAGCCTCGCCCCTTGGGTAACGAGCTCCTGTGCGGCGATTATCCTCTTTTCAAGGACAACGTTTCCTGTTGCTTTCGATGTCAATTTCATGGCGCTGAGTATCTGGAGCCCTCCGGAAAGGAGAAAAGACATTGTCATTGAGAAACGAAGCATGTAGAGGCTCATCAGGATTCCGGTCGGGTCTCTGAGCAGGAAAGAATCTATTATCTCTTTCTTTGTCTTTATAATCTTTCTGAACAAAATTACCGCGCCTGCGATCAGGGATAAAACGAGCCACCAGAATTTCTGGAACACCGTAGTTATCCATATGAGAATAACGGTAATAAAGGGAAGAGATGCCGACGTCCCTTCGAATATTCTCGTTATCTTCGGTATAACAAAGGTGAAAAGAAAAGATACTATCAGGATGCTTACAGATGCCATGAAGACCGGGTAGATGAGTGCGGTCTTAACCTTGTTCTTTGTATTCGCCTCTCTCTCAAGGTAATCAGCAAGTTTTAAAAGTACCTCGGTCAGTTTTCCGCTCTTCTCTCCTGCCGCGATCATGCCGGTATAGAATTCGGGAAAGACCGTGTGCGCCTGCATTGCCCTGGCAAGGGTTGAGCCTCCTGCAAGCTCTTCCTTTATCTCTGTGAGTATGCCTTTCCATACGCCTTTCTGCTCTGATGATATGGAGTTAATCGCATCTGTCAGAGGAACGCCTGAAGAGAGAAGGACGGAGAGGCTCCTTGTTATGGCTGAGAGGACAAAAGGGGAGGGCCTGTTGAAAGAGAATCTCTTTTCGGAAAAGACATTCTCGGTTATCTCCCTTGGAAATACGCCGCCGGCTTTTATTTTTATGGCGGCATCCCTTTGTCCATCAGCTTCAATCAGCCCGTCTATCTCTGCGCCGCGCTGGTTGTATCCCCGGTATTTGAATATCGGCATGATTAAATAGTTCGTAACTACTCAGGTTGTTTAGACTGTAGTCTGTTAGGACTGCTCTATCTACCTAAACACCTACAGACTATCCACCTGCGTTTTCTCTTTATGCTTCGCTTTCTTTCTGTATAACTCTCAGAACTTCCTCTGTTGTGGTGACGCCTTCGGTTATCTTCTCCATAACGTTTTTTTGCAGTGTTTTGAATCCTGATTTTATTGCTGCTGTTCGTATGGCCTGAGCGTCTTTCCTCTCTACTATCAACGATCTTATCTCAGGAGTTATATCAAGCAATTCGAAAATCCCTATTCGTCCGAGGTAGCCTTTGCCGAGGCATTTTTTGCAACCTTTTCCCCGATACAGAAGGGAAGGGACGGTGTCGGTCTCAAGAGCGGCTGCTTCCAGCGGCGTTGGAGTATATGATTCCTTGCAGTGAGGACAGATGACCCGCACCAGTCTCTGGGCAAGAACACAGATAAGCGAAGATGCAACAAGAAAAGGCTCTATCCCCATATCAATAAGCCTTGTCAGAGCTCCTGGGGCATCGTTTGTATGGAGGGTACTTAAGACGAGATGCCCTGTAAGCGAAGCATGTATTGCGATCTCAGCGGTCTCTTTATCCCTTATCTCTCCAACCATCATTATATCCGGGTCCTGTCTTAATATGGCCCTCAGCCCTGACGCAAAAGTAAGGCCGATCTTCGGATTTACCTGTATCTGTCCTATGCCGTTAAGCTGATATTCGACAGGGTCTTCTACGGTTATTATGTTTCTATCTTCTGTATGGAGCCTGAGGAGCGACGCATAAAGAGTAGTGGTCTTGCCTGAACCTGTAGGCCCTGTGACGAGTATGATTCCATTCTGTCTTGCAAGTGCGTCTTTAAATGAATTTAACGTAGCACCCGAAAATCCTATCATCTCAAGGCTGAGGATGCCGGCCTTTCTGTCAAGCAGTCTGAGCACAGCCCTTTCGCCCAGGGCGGTCGGGATTATCGCAACCCTTATGTCAATATTTTTCCCGCCTACAAGCAGTTTTATCCTTCCGTCCTGCGGCAGTCTTTTCTCGGCAATATCAAGATCCGCAAGTATCTTAATCCTTGATATTAGAGCGTCCTGAATGATCTTAGGAGGGCTAAGTATTTTTCGAAGGATACCGTCAACCCTCAGCCTTACCTCCACGCTTTTTTCATACGGCTCTATATGTATGTCGCTTGCCCTTTCCCTTACAGCCTCCATCAGCAGGGCGTTTAAGAGCCGGATTATAGGGGCCTCCTCAGTAAGTTCCAGAAGGTCCTTGGGTGAGATGAACTCTGTGGCGATCATGGAGAGGTCTTCTCCTTCTATGTCGCCCATTACCTCATCAACCGTACTTGTCCGGCTGTAGATGAGGTTTATTGCATCTATGATGATCTTTTCTGATGCGTGAAGCGGCCGGGCCTTCAGGTTTAGATTCCTTGAGAGGTCCATCAGCGCAAATACCCCGCGGTTGTCAGCAACAGCGGCCAATAATTCGCCGTTCTCCCTTCGCAGAGGAAGAAACATATTGCCCTTTACAAAGGGAAGAGGCAGGTTTTTAAGAAGTGAAAAATCTATTTCATCTTCTTTTATTGTCTCTATCTTCTCCATGTTTAACTTTTGCCTGGAGTATTTTCAGGTGTGTTCATCTCAGGTTTTTGAAGCGCGGGTTCTTCCTCAATCCTGATCCTGTAATTCGGTTCTGCATAAATTATCTCAGGAAACAATGTTAATTTTTTTACAGCATCATCCACTTTCTGTTCAGGCTTAAGCTTTATGTGATATACGTTTATCTCTTTTAAGTGTTTTATAACTGAAGCGCCTTCTTTGGATATTATCTCTTCTGCCCTGTCTGCCGGAATATCTGCTTTGAACTTTACCATTAATTCACCTTCAACACGCTGATTTTCTCTTACTGCAAATGACATTTGCTTATCCCTGGTTATCTTTGTCAACTGGGATGATTCTTTTACAATATGCGGCGTAAGAAATACAAGAAGGTTTGTTTTATTTTTAGACACAGTCTTGAATTTAAAGAGCAGGCCGAGAACAGGGATATCTCCAAGCAGGGGCACTTTTGTTATTATCTTCTCTTCCTTTTCCTGCATCAGTCCTCCAATTACAACGGTCTGCGCATCTTTGACAATCACCGAGGTCTTTGTAGAACGCTTGGTTGTTGTCGGGCCCACTGATGTGAGAACGGCATCAGTGGCGTCTTTTACCGAGGATATCTCCTGGTAAAGATTGAGCTTGACATAATCACCTTCTGTTATCTGTGGGGTGATCCTCAGGGTTATGCCGACATCCTTTCTCTCTATGGAATTTAGGACAGTATTGTTGGTGGTTAGATCGCGTTCTCTTTTTGATATGAACGGCACATTTTCACCGACAACGATCTCTGCTTCCTCATTGTCGGATGTAAGTATCTGAGGCGTGGAGAGGACATTTACGGCATCCTGGAAATCGCTCATGCCGAAGAGCACTGAAAAGCCGGGGACTGAGAGTTCAGATGAAGTTACAGACCCGTCCGCAGCAATACTTGTCAGCGGGATTGACATAAAATTCCCCATTCCGCCCGCTGAAAAACCCGAAAGGCCGCTGATAAGAGAGAGGAGGGAAGTTGTATCCATATTTCCGAATCCGCCTATGACAACCGGATCTCCGTTGGACCTCGCTATCGCTCTCCATTTTGTTCCGAGTTCTTTCAACTTATCTATTGACGCCTCAATAATCATCGCTTCAACAAATACCTGTTTTCTTCGATTGTCAAGCAAGCTGATAACCTGAACGAGATTTTGATAATCAGAAGGCGACGCGATAATTATAAGAGAATTGGTTGCCTTGTCGGGCGTAACGCTTATCTTGGCTACTGATACCGGTAGTGGTGTTATCTGTCCCTTGGCATCTGTTTGTTTCAATGACTTGGCGCTGTTTACGATTCCTTGCAGTACATTGGCAAGTTCTGTTGCATCGGCGTTTTCAAGTGGATAGACATTTATCTTTGGCGGTTCTTCATGTGTTGGAGGATGATCTATCTCATTCAGAATTGATGCTATCTTCTCAATATTTACCGCAGAGTCAACAATAAGGAGCATATTGCCCGGACCAAAGGCTGATATGTGACCGTCTTTTGAGACAATAGGGCGCAGGAATTCGAGAGACTCCTCAACTTTAATATTATTGACCGTCAGGAGTTTTGTTATATACCCCTCATTAACAGGAATCGTCTCTCCTGTGGTAATCTCACCGGACTGCTTTGCAAGGGAAGACGGCATGATCTTATAGGTCTTTTTTCCGGAAGGGATAATGGTATAACCCTTAATGCCCAATATTGATGTGAAGAGCGTAAATGATTCTTCTACGGAGAGCTCTGTCGGCGCAATTATTGTGACATTACCCTTTATTCTTTCATCAAAGATAAAATTATTTCCTGTCATCTCGCTTATAAACTTAATGAGCGTGGGGATTTCAACATCAACAAAGTTGAACGAGACGGTCTGCTCTTTAGTTTTTTCCGCTCCCAAGGAGGTTGAAGGTATTGCGGCTGAAAAAAATATGACCAGCAGAGTTGCAATGCAAATAATCTTAATAGCTTTCATAGAGTATTCCTTTGCTTGAATTTAAATTTTCAAAATAGTGATTTACAGTCATAGTTTACTTTATATCGTAACTCATTGAGAGTTTTGCGCCGTCTCTCATTATATCAAGATTAACCCTGTTCATCCCTTTAAGTGCGGTCATTGCCTGGATGGCAACCTCAGGGTTTGATATCTCAAGATCATTTACCCGTAATAGTATATCACCATTTTTTAAACCAAGGCTTTCATACAGCCCTCCCGGTTTAACTTCGAGCATTTTGAACCCTTCCTGTTTTCCGCCCTGAATGTTCGGGAGCAGTCTTGCATCTGTCAGTATCTGTTCGGGGTTTTCAAGAGTCTGATCAACCTTTCTTCTGTTAAGCAGGTACTCTTTCTCCCCTATCTTTTCAGCAAATGAGGCACGGGGGTAGCCGCTCTCTTCAGCACGGGGGGATCTTGTATCACTCTTTAAGGGCGCAAGAGAGATTTTATAGACTGTGGAGCCTTGTCTTAATTCAATTGAATCTCTTTCTATCTTTATCAGTTTCCCATAATCAAAGACATCTTTTTCATAAGCGACAACAACCTGTCTGAGAGGCGACGGCCTGGTTTTATCCTCAAAAATTGCATAGCTGAGCTTTTTGGGCCCTACTACCGTTCCAATGAGCAGCAGATTTGAAGGAGGCCCCTGTTTACTTTCCGCGATTTGTATAACAGTTAAGGGTTGCAGTTTCTTCGCGGAACCGAACGGGTTCTTCTTAAGTATGGCTGAATATGACGTAATATCTTTAGGCAGAGGAGCCGGATTTTTAGCTGCCTTCTCTCCGCCGGTTACTATTTGCGGTTTTTGGTTTGTGAGGAAGATCCCGGCAGAGTTTCGAACTAACAAAAGAGAGACAAAAAGAATAAGCGCGGCAAGAAGGTAGTTGATGATGCGTAATTTCTTAACTGAAAATTCAAACATAATTTGAGACTCCTGAAAAAGTCATTTAGAGATTTTCAGTTTTTCCATGCCGGATTTTTTAAAATCCGTCTTCTGTTTTTATAAGTCTATCGTTATTTCCTGTTTTTACTTAAACTTTCTTGCCTTGTTACGATTTTT